>DASYES010000072.1:0-4212 GCA_036498885.1 Pseudonocardia sp. | reverse complement strand
CGGGTTGGCGGCGCGTATGACCTGCAGCTCGCGGAAGTCGTCAGGTACCTCCGAGACCGGGCGCATGGCGGTCTCCTCGTACCGCGCCCGGATCCGCCGGATCTCCGCGGCCGCGGCAGCCGAGCCGTCGCGAAGGATCTCGGGGCCGTCGAGGAAGTCCTCCACGGCCTGCAGCAGTGTGGCCGACAGCCCGTACTGCATGCTGATCACGTACTGCGACAGCAGCTGCCCGAGGCGCCTGGTGATGCGCCGGATCGAGAAGTCGGTGTGCAGCGCCGCGGTGATGAGGCCGTTGCGCATGTTGAAGTACCGGTGCCACTCGTCCCAGTCCTTCCACCCGAAGTCGGCGTGCCACACGCCGGCTCCGGGCAGGGCGACGGTCGGGAAGCCGTGGGAGCGGGCGCGGTAGCCGTACTCGATGTCGTCCCACTGGAAGAACAGCGGCAGCGGGTAGCCGATCGTCCGCACGATCTCGGCCGGGATCAGGCACGACCACCAGCCGTTGTACTCGGTGTCGACGCGGCGCTCCTGGTTGATCGGAAGCTGCCGCTCGTCGATCCCCAGCAGGTATGCCTCGCGGAGCGCGCCGGGGACGGGCATGCCGACCTGCAGCAGCTCCGGATCGGCGTACTCGGCGGAGATGTGCAGGTGGGCGGGGTGCAGCAGGTTGAGCATCTGCCCGCCCACGATCGTGGGATGGCGGGTGTTGGCGGCGAACGCGGTGAGCCTGACGATGATCTCGGGGTCGAGCAGCACGTCGTCGTCCATGAGCAGGACGTCCGAGTGGTCCTCAGGGTCGCCCTTCGTGGCGTCGAACAGCCCGCGGGTGAACCCGCCTGCACCGCCGAGGTTGGGCTGGCGCACGTAGCGCAGCCGCTCGCCCAGCGCCTCGGCGATCTCCGCGAACCGGGGCCGGGACTCCAGTGGGTCACTGCCCTGGTCGACGACCTGCACGGCGCCGACGCAGCTCAAGGCCTGCGGGTCGGAGGCCATGGCCGCCAGCGTGTTGAGGCAGTCGTCCACGCGGTTGTACGTGCAGATCACGACGTCGGTGCG
Organism: Pseudonocardia sp.; assembly: GCA_036498885.1. Taxonomy (GTDB): domain Bacteria; phylum Actinomycetota; class Actinomycetes; order Mycobacteriales; family Pseudonocardiaceae; genus Pseudonocardia. The sequence goes on along the minus strand of DASYES010000072.1, from coordinate 3,156 downwards.
GGGGCCGGGACGGGTGTCGGGAACGGTCCACCGGACGTCCGACACGGTCAGCTGGCCGGTCTCGGTGGTGAGCTCCAGCCACATGCCGCCGCCGTCGATGAACCGGTCGACGGGCCCCGTCAGCCGGATCGTGCGCTCGTCGGCGTCCTGGACCTCCTGGGCCTCGACAATGCGCCACACCTTGTTGGTGTCGGAGGCCATCAGGCGCACCCGGCCCGTGCCGCTGACGACCGCCTGGACTTCGATCTCGCGGATGTCCGTCCACCGCTGCCAGTAGGTGGCGTGGAGCCGGCCGAAGTAGGTGTTGGTGCTGACCCGGGTGTTCGGTTCGAGCGTGACGCGGCTGCGCTCGCGACGGGCGGCGCCCTTGTCGACGACCGAGTACAGGTCCTCCGGAACCCGCGCCGAGGGACCGAAGAACAGTCCGCGCTGGGCGACGAGGCGCGACCGTAGACCGTTGGCCGACGACTCCGGCTTCGCGTGCTCGGCGTCGGAGCGCGGTGGCACCGCCGTGTCCGTGATTTCCGGTATCCGAAGCATGGAGTCGGCCGTCCTCGTCCTCGGTCGGGGGCGTAGCTGGATGGCTCATTGTGGAGCAAGCGGGGGGCCGGACCCGACGGGGGTCAGCCCACCGGATCGAGTCCGGGCACCCGCGCGTGGCCGTTGCGCTCCCATCCCGCCACAGTGCGGTCGGTGATGACGGGCGCCGGCCTGGCCAGCGGTTCCTCGACATTCCACCGGTAGAGCTGCGCGGCGTCGCGGGTGGGGTCGCCGTGCAGGTAGGTGGGCATCCGCTGCTCGGTGACGACGAGCCGGGGTGCCGCGAAAGGACCGCCGAATCCAGCCGAATAGGTGATTTCTGCAGACGGATCGGACGCGGGTGGCCCGACTCGCCACTGCGCGAGTCCGGCGGTGCCCAGCGGTAACGGTTCGGGGGTGAGGCAGGGGAAGAGGAACGCGACCGGCCAGTCGAGGATCGCGCTGCTGCCCGGCGGCACGACGTCGGTCATCGGGGTGAGCCGGGGCACCCGCGGGAGCGATGCGACGGCAGGAGAGCGCGGGCCTGCGTTGGGTGCGCTCACAGCGAGCCGGACCGTGTCGGCGCCGGGCGGCGCCATCTGGCGGTGGTCGGTCGGGCCGAGGCTGTCGGCGCTGACGGGGCGGCCCTCGAGCACCCGGTCGCCCGCCCCGAACTCGACGGTGAGCACGTCGCCGGGCTGGGTCTCACCCGAGGTCGTGACGACCACGGGGAGGGCGCCGGAACGCTGTTGCGGGTCGAGCCGGAACCAGGCCGTGGTCATCCGCCCGGCAACCGCGACGCCCGGCATCGTGCTCCCCCCGACGTCGACGGGCAGGGTGCGACCGGTCGGTGAGCCGGCGGCGATCGGCAGCAGCCCGTCCACCGGATCGGTCTCGACGGACAGCAGTCGCTGCAGCCCGCAGGGTTCGCCGCGCAGCGTGGCGACGCTGTCGGAGGCGAGGGTGTAGCTGTCGCGGTGCGCCACGGCCACCCGCACGAAGCTCAGCACCTGCAGCGCCAGCACTGCCACGAGGAGGAGGACGACCAGCGGCGTGGGGCCGGGAACCCAGCGCGGCACGGCGACACCGGTGGCCCCGCCGGCGCGCAGCCACGCCGACCGCACGATCAGCGCGCCCACACCCACGCCGCCTGCTACGAGGGCGATGGTGGCCACCGGGATGTTCGCCATCTGCGGAGGTGTGGTGGAGAAGCTCGGTGTGAACCAGTTGCTCGCGTACGGCCAGATGTTGTAGCCGGCCAGCACCAACGCCCCGACCACCGTCACCGCGCCGAGCGCGGGGAGCATGCGGTGCGGTTGCTCACGCAGGGAGACCGGGCGCTGCGCGAGCAGCAGTCCCCGCGGCACCCACGCCTGCGCGGCGGATGGGCGCTCCACGGTTGCGCCTCGTGGCGCCGCCGCCGACCACGCGACCATCCCGAGCACCAACACGGCCGCCCCGTAGCCTGCGAGGTCGCCGAAGTGCTGGGTCCACTTCGTCGGGCTGACGGTCAGCGTGGCCAGGGAGAGCAGGAAGCCGAGCACCAGTCGCCGTGCCGGGCCGGTGGCGATGCCGGTGCGCGTTCCCCGCAGCGCCCACAGCACGCCCGCCGCTGCGAGCAGCGTGAGGAGTACCGCGGCGCGCCGCCCGATCGAGCCTTCGAACGAGGCCGGTGCGAGCAGCGCGGAGTAGCGCTCGTACTCCTGGTACCACGGCATCCCGCCGCCGATCAGCGTGCGGACCCGCGTGGCCTCGAGCATCCCGGCGAGGCTCTGGTCGTTCACCATCAGCAGCACCGCGGCGGCCGGAGCCGCCACGATCGCGGTGAGCACCGGCAGGACGTGCAGATCGCGGCGGGCGCGCAGCAGCCGCAGCACGGGCAGTGCGGCGGCGAGGAACGGAGTGAACGCCATCAGCCCGGCGGGCGTGACCGCGGTGGTGACGCCGGCCAGCAGGAGGCCGACGACGAGCGGTGTGATCCTTCGGCCTGCCACCGCCCGTTCGACGGCCAGGAACACCGCGAGCGTGCCGACGGCGACCCAGGGCTCAGGGCGCAGCCCGAGGTTGAGCGGCACCCACCAGGTGGCGAGCGCCAGCGCGGCGAGCCACGGCGCGGCTCGTCCAGCGGCGAAGCGGCCCAGGCGGGGGAGCACGAGCCGGGAGAGGAGCCACCAGCACAGCAGCCCGAGCAGGACGGACGGCAGCCGCATCCACAACGTGGAGGGCGAGATGAGCGACCAGGCGTAGTAGACGTCGTAGAACCAGCTGAACGGGGCCTCCGGCGCGTTCAGCCAGCGGTAGACGTTGCCGATGAACCCGTTGTTCCCGATGCTGCGGACGATGCCCGCGATGTAGCCGTCGTCCACGGTGATGGCGCCCACGAGCCACCAGACTCCCAACAGTGCGACGACCACGGCGTCGACCGGGCGCGGCAGCCACCAGCGCCGTGGGAGCAACCGCACCGACGGGGTGACCGCGCGGTCGGCGCGGCGCAGGGCCACGAGCATGCCGAGCAGCGCGAGGACGCACACCACGGCCAGCGCGGTCTTGAGCGCGGTGATGGTCGTCTGGAAGCGGGTGTCGGTGCGCAGCGACAGGGTGACACCGGACTGCACGTCGCTGAACGCGCCGGCCACG
>DASYES010000071.1:0-7646 GCA_036498885.1 Pseudonocardia sp. | reverse complement strand
AGTGCCACCGCGTGGCCTCCGCAGTCGCGCACCACGCCCTTGGGCCGTCCGGTCGTGCCTGACGTGTAGAGGATGTAAAGCGGATCGGTCGCCGCCACCGGCACGCAGTCGGCCGGGGTGGCTGATTCCGCCGCCTCGGCCCAGTCCACGTCGTTCTCGCCCATCGCGGCCTCGGCCTGCGGGCGCTGCAGGATCACACAGCGGGACGGCTTGTGGTCCGCCAACTCGATCGCCCTGTCCAGCAGCGGCTTGTACTCGATCACACGCTGGCCCTCGATTCCGCACGACGCCGAGACGATCACCGACGGGGTGGCGTCGTCGATGCGCACCGCGAGCTCCCTCGGCGCGAACCCGCCGAACACCACGGAGTGCACCGCGCCGATCCGGGCGCACGCGAGCATGGCCACGGCGGCCTCGGGCACCATGGGCATGTAGATCACCACGCGGTCCCCGTGCCCGACGCCGAGGCTCGCGAGCACCCCGGCAAAGCGTGCGACCTCGTCGCGAAGTTGCTCGTAGGTGTAGGTGCGGGTCGTGCCGGTGACGGGGGAGTCGTAGATCAGCGCAGGCTGCGCGCCGCGCCCGGCCTCGACGTGCCGATCGAGAGCGTTGTGGCACACATTGAGCTCCCCGTCGGGGAACCATCGGTAGAACGGCGGCCGGGAGCCGTCGAGTGCGCGCGTCGGCGGCTTGTGCCAGTCGATCGCCTGCGCCGCCCGAAGCCAGAACGCCTCCGGGTCGTCGGTGCTGGCGCGGAAGATGTCCTCGTACTCGCCCACGACTGGCCTCCTTGCTGCGTCCCGAGTCGGTCACGGACCCGACTCCCGGCCGCCCGGGCCCGGGGCCGGGGCCGGTCGTGACAGTAAGCGCTGACGGGTGACGTCGGCAGGCCCACTGCGGCATGTGTCCGATCTCCACCTGTTCGGGTGGAGAGGCGCGCCGAATTCCTCGGTCGTGTCCATCGACCATCGGCGGATGAGGGCGCCGATCGACGCTACGTGCAGTCACCACCCGATCGGCCGACTCCCGGAAGGGGCACACACTCGTTCCACTCCGTGTGACGGGTCGCTTACTACCCGTTCGTGCGGCGCGTCCTGTAGCGAAACGGCGGGGGCGGGAGATGAAGATTCTGCGGGAGGTTCGGCGGACGTCAGGGCGTCATGCCGCACCGTCGGTTCGGTTTCGTGCTGCAGGTGGACGGGGGAGCAGGCCGATGGGGTTCGGACGCCGCTTGCTCGCCCTTCGGTGGCCGGGTCCGCGTTGGGATCGGCACGCTCCGTCGGGCCTTGCGGTCGCCGTCGCGCTCGTCCTGGCCGTCGGGCTCACCGTGGGCACGACGGGGGCGGGAGGAGCTGCGGCGGACGTCCGGCCGCTGCGGCCGCAGGATGCGTGCTCGTCGCCGACCTGGGTCACCGCCTGGCAGACGGCGGCACAGCCCGCGCCCGGCAACCCCGGCCTCGCCGGCACCACCCTCCGCATGATCGTGCGCCCGCAGATCACCGGGTCCGAGGCCCGCATCCGGCTCTCCAACGCGTACGGCGCCGTGCCGCTGACCGTCGGCGCGGTGTCGGCCGCCCGTTCCGACGGACGGGCGGGCCTGCTGCCGGGCACCGTGGAGCCCGTGGCGTTCGGCGGAAAGACGTCGGTCGTGATCCCGCCGGGTGCGGACGTCGAGAGCGATCAGGTACCGCTCGAGGTCGAGGCAGGACAGCCGTTGGCCGTCAGCATGTTCCTGCCCGCCGCCCCGCCCGTCATGACGCAGCACTCGGTGGCGCTGCAGACGTCCTACATCTCCCGCAAGGGTGACTGGACGTTCGGCGACGCATCCGCGTTCCCGACACGCATCCTCTCCTGGCTCGTGCTCACCGGCGTGGACGTGCTGGCGCCCCGTCCGGTCAATGCGGTGGTCGCGATGGGCGACTCGATCACCGACGGCGTCGGCAGCGCTCCTGACCTCGACGAGCGCTGGCCCGACGCCCTGTCGGCCGGGCTCGCCACCGCGGGCGGCACCGACGTCATGTCCGTGCTCAACGCCGGGATCGCGCGCAACCGGCTGCTCAACGACGACACCATCGGCGGCGGAGACTCGCCGCTCACCAGGTTCGACCGGGACGTCGAAGGTGCTACCGGCGCCACCGACGTCGTACTGCACATCGGCACCAACGACGTGGCGGCCCGCCGCCCTGCGGCCGAGATCATCGACGGCCTGCAGAAGTTCGCGGAGCGCGCGAAGCGCGCAGGCAAGCGGGTGTACCTCACGACGATCACCCCGTCCGGTGCCGGTGCCCACGGCACCGCTTCCGCTGTCGCGAACCGGGCTGCCGTCAATGCCTGGGTGCGGGTGCACGGGCGGGAGTACGCCGACGGCGTGTTCGACTTCGCTGCCACGGTGGCCGATCCGGCGCGCCCGACCCGGCTCGCCCCCGAGTTCGACGCCGGGGACGGTCTGCACCTCTCGCCTGCGGGCTACCGGGCGCTGGCGGGATCGGTGGACCGGGACCTGCTCACCGGCAGCCCCTGCCTCACCCCCGAGCGCGACTGAGCGGGAACGCCTAGGACGACAACGCCGCGACGGCGCTGCCTGGGCGCCGCGCAGTAGGGGGAAGTTGTTCAGTGCTCTCCTAGCGCAGCCCGAACCAGCCCCGCCCACGCCGCGGGCGGCTCTCCTCGCTGTCCTCGTCCTCGCCGGTCACGACGGGGAGCGGCCCAGTGGCCGTGTCCTCCCGGTTCAGCCGCTCGATCACCCAGTCCACGGCCAAGGCCCCGGGCGAGACGCCGCGGTCTGCGGCGATGCGTCTCAACTGCTCGATCCGCAACGCGGGCAGCCGGAGCTGGAAGACCTGAGCGGACCCGAAGCGGCCGGTCAGTTCGGTGGGACCCTGGCCGTCGCCCGAGAGCGCGGCGAGGTAGGAGCTGAGCTCCCCGTCCTCGACGACGGGATCATCCGGCTGCTTCGCGACCGGGGTTCTCCCGCTGGGAGCCGGGGCGCGATGGCGCGAGCGGGAGCGATCGCGGGGCGGAGGCATGCGCGGAGCCTACGACCGGGGGACGACCGGAGGTCGCCGAGCACTGCTCACAGCGGGAGGAACAGCTCCGCTCATGGTCGGGCCGGCTCAGGGGACGAGGTCGTAGCCGGCCTCGGTGACGGCCGCCGCGATCTCGTGCCGCGCGACCTCGCGGTCCGCCAGCACCGTGACGGCCCCGCTCTCCAGACTGACCTCGACCGCGTCGACGCCATGGATCTCGCTGATCTCCTCCGTGACGGACATCACGCAGTGCTCGCAGGTCATCCCGGCGACGGTGACCTGGGTGCGGAACGGTGCCTCGACGGACATGCAGGGCCTCCTCGGATGTGGGTCGAATGGTGGCAGAACCGGCATTCGGTCCCTGTCCGGCCCACGCCGCTCGCGATTCCGGTGGTGACAATACGGCCAGGGGGTAAGGAAGCGTGGCGACGCTCGCGACTCTCCTGTGTTCGCTCCGTCACGGTCGAGTCGGATCTTCCCCCGCTAAGAGGGGGTGCGTGGCGGAAGGGTGGTAGGTAACGTGCCGGTCACGGCCACGGGGGTGGCTACGGGGCGTTCCGGCTCGGGGTGGGGTACCCGCGCCGGGAAGCGCGACCGAGTTCTGCGGACGACGCTGCCCGCGGGTTGCGCGCCCCCGATCGGTCGAGGCCTGGTGGCGACCGCACGGGGAGGCGTCGATGAGTGGTATCGGAAGTGCACGGCGGGAGATCGGTGAGGAACGGATGGCGCCTGGAGGCGCCATTCCGAGTCAGCGCACGGCTGCGGACGCCTATCGCGTATCGGACGACCAGCTCCAGCGCGCGAGGCTGGTCGTCGCGCGCAACTCCGCCGACTCCGGCGACCTCCGGCAGTTGCTCGACATGCTCGGGTTGATCTCGGCCAACCCCGAGCAACCGCCGCCCGTCACCCGCTGATGACCCGCCGGCTCGGCCGTGACCTGCGGTCGAGCCGGTCCGGCTCGGTGAGGTACCCCCCGGGTGTGGCCCCCCCAGACGCTGTCATATGCTTATGCAGCTCCCAACGGACAGCCGTTGCGGGCGGGGACTGCCCTGGTGGTCCAAGCCCCCATCGTCTAGCGGCCTAGGACTCCGCCCTTTCAAGGCGGCAGCGCGGGTTCGAATCCCGTTGGGGGTACGTTTCACCGGCACGACCGTACGATGCAGTACAGCAAGGCCCAGTGGCGCAGTTGGTTAGCGCGTCGCCCTGTCACGGCGAAGGTCGCGGGTTCGAGTCCCGTCTGGGTCGCTCCACCTTCCGGCACACCGCCGGTTCGGCCAGGTAGCTCAGTTGGTACGAGCGACCGCCTGAAAAGCGGTAGGTCGGCGGTTCGACCCCGCCCCTGGCCACAACTTTTGCAGCGCTCGGTATCACGAGCTTTCTGCTCCCGTGGCGATACGGCAGGTATCCTGACCGGGCCACGTCTCGTTCGGCCTGCGGGAAGGCTGGGAGCGAGGCCCCTGGATGTATGTGTGGCGTGTGCCGTTGCCCGCCTCGTTGCGGCAGCTCACCGCTCAGCGGGTGGATCAGTCCGCCCGAGCCGCTGACGTAGGGTTGTCATCCGGCTACCATCCGTCGGGGGATGGGGGGCATGCGAACGTGACGACAGCCCGCTCGAAAGGGTTCTCGGGAATGCGACTGCCACGGCGCGGCCCTGCGGGCCTCACCCGTTGGAGCGTGTGGTCGCTACCCGGACCGGTACTCACCGTGATCCTGCTCGTCGAGCTGGTGGCTGTCGGCACACTCGTCGTGAGCCTGCGCCACGGCATCGGTGATCTACCGCACTCGTGGGCGCTCATTCTGGCGGTGCTGACCGCGGCAGGCGTCGTCAGCACCGAGGCCTCGCTGGGCGTCGAGCGTGTCAGACGCCAGTCCGACGAGGGGCCGCACATCGACCTGAGCTCGGTCTGGACGTTCGCGGCCGCCGCACTGCTCCCGGCGCCACTGGCCGTGGCCATGGCGCTCGTGCTCTGCCTGCACATCTACGCGCGCGTGTGGCGCCGCTCGGGCGTGCCACCGCACCGGGCCCTGTTCAGCACGGCAACCGTCGTGCTGGCCGTGCAGGCCGCCGCGGCCGTGATGGCGCTGAGCGAGCCCACCGTTCTCTTCCGCACCGTCGGGGGCCTGCTGACGGTGCTGCTCGCCCTGGTGGTGTACGCAGCGGTCAACATGACCCTGGTCGTCGCGGTGATCGTGCTGTGCGGCCCGACCCGCCGCTTCTCCACGTTCCTGCAGACGCTCTGCCACGGTGACGACGCCGTTCTGGAGTTCGCCACGCTCTCCATGGGGGCGCTCGCCGCGTGCGCGATGGCGTCCTTCGGACCTGGCTACGCGGTGCTGGTGCTTCCCCCGCTGATCGTGCTCCACCGCACCGTCCTCGTGCGCCAGCTCGAGGAGGCTGCCAGCACCGACGGCAAGACGGGGCTGCTCAACGCCGCCGCGTGGCACGACCAGGCCAGCCGGGCGCTGCGCCGCATCGAGCGCTCGGGCGGGCACGCCACCGTGCTGGTGCTGGACCTCGACCACTTCAAGCATGTCAACGACCGGTACGGACACCTGGTGGGCGACCAGGTGCTCGCCACCGTCGCGGCGGCAGTGCGCAGCGAGGTGCGCGACGACGACATCGTCGGGCGCTTCGGGGGCGAGGAGTTCGTCGTCCTCCTGCCCGGCCTCGACGGCGAGGAGGGGCACCCCGGGGCGGAGGCAGTGGCGGAGCGCATCCGCCGGAGGATCAGAGCGTTGCGGGTCGATCTCGCCGACCCGGTGGGGCAGGCGGTGATCGACCACCTCAGCGTCTCCATCGGGGGCGCGATGATGCCCGCCGACGGCAACGAGCTCGGGCGGCTGCTCGAGGTGGCCGATGCCGCGATGTACTGCGCGAAGCATGCCGGTCGCAACACGGTGCGGATGGGGCTCTCCGCCGTCCCGAGTGCACCGGGAGGGTCGCGCACCGCACGGCCTTCGCCGTATCGCCGCCCCTGACGGCAGGAGGTCTGCGGAGCGCGGACCGGTGTCCGTCGGACCGCCGTGGGACGATCAGGCGGTTTGTGGCCGCCAGTGCTCGCGCCCACCGAGGAATTCGACATGTCCGCACACCCGATCGATGACGCGGCTCCGGCCCGCAGAGCCGGCCGCCGCCCCGTCACCACACGGTCCGAGATCGAACACATTGCGCTGGAGCTGTTCAGTGAACGCGGCTTCGACACCACCACCGTCGACGACATAGCCAATGCGGCGGGCATCGGGCGTCGCACCGTCTTCCGCTACTACCGCTCGAAGAACGACATTCCGTGGGGTGCGTTCGATGAGGAGCTCGACCGGATGCGCCGGACCTTCGCTGCGCTTCCGGCGGACCTGTCGATAATGACGGGAGTCCGTCGCGCGGTCCTCGACTTCAACGAGGTGCATCCGGAGGAGCAACCGTGGCACCGGCGGCGGTTGCGCCTGATCCTCGACACACCGGCGCTCCAGGCCCATTCGACACTGCGCTATGCGAAATGGCGTCGGGTGGTGGCGGAGTACGCCGCGTCGCGACTCGGCGTGTCACCCGACGATCTCGTGCCGCAGACGATCGGGCACGCCAGCCTGGGCGTGGCGCTGGCCGCTTACGAGCGCTGGCTCACGGGGGGCGGCGACCTGCAAGAGTTGCTCGACGTGGTCTTCCGCGCGCTGGAGAGCGGCCTGGTGGCGGAGCCGGCCCGGTAGCGGCGCCGGCCCCGGGCGGGCTCACCGGGAAAGTCGCTCCAGCCTGCGAGCCGTGGGCCAGCGCACGGAGTGGGCCCAGCCGAGCTTCTCGAAGATCCGGATGACGGCGGCGGAGATGTCCACCTGTCCACGCTTCACCCCGTGCCGCGCGCAGGTTGGGTCGGCGTGGTGCAGGTTGTGCCACGACTCGCCGAACGAGAGCACGGCGAGCCACCACACGTTCCCGGAGCGGTCACGCGCTGCGAACGGCCGCTGACCCACCATGTGGCAGATCGAGTTGATGGACCAGGTGACGTGGTGCAGCACCGCCACCCGGACGAGCCCCGCCCAGAAGAGCGCGGTCAGAGCGCCCCACCACGACCAGGTGACCAGACCGCCGATGAGCGCGGGCAGGCCGAGGCTCGCGAGCGTCAGCAGGATGAAGACCCGGTCGACCGCCGCGATGTCACGGTCGGCCAGCAGGTCCGGTGCGAAGCGGCGTGCGTTGGTGCGGTCGCGGCCCAGCAGCCAGCCCATGTGGGAGTGCCAGAAGCCGCGGACCAGGGCAGCCGGACCGGTGCCGAACAACCAGGGCGAGTGGGGGTCGCCATCCTTGTCGGAGAAGGCGTGGTGGCGCCGATGGTCGGCCACCCAGCCGACGACGCTGCCCTGGAACGCGATGCTCCCCGCCACGGCGAGAGCGACCCGCAACGGCCGCTTCGCCTTGAACGAGCCGTGCGTGAAGTAGCGATGGAACCCGACAGTGACGCCAAGCCCGCTCAGGACGTAGAAGGCCGCGGCGAGGCCGACGTCGAGCCAGCTGAGTCCCCAGCCCCAGGCCAGCGGTATCGCGGCGGCGAGCGCCAGCAGCGGGAGCACCATGAACACGATGACGAGAACCTGCTCGGTGCCGGACTTGCGGCCCTCGGTGAGGGCGGT
>DASYES010000070.1:0-3574 GCA_036498885.1 Pseudonocardia sp. | reverse complement strand
CACCCAGACAATCACTAAAACACAAAAAGAAACTCTTCCCATAACTACATCCTCGCCCGCATCGCAGTGAAGGCCCGGGAGACGATCCTGGAGCGCAACCGCGCGATCATCGCTGCCAACCTGCCGGTCTTCGAGCGCTTCTTCACCGAGTTCGACTCGCTGTTCGACTGGCACGCACCGGACGGCGGATGCGTCACGTACCTGCGCTACAAAGGCGCGGACGGGGTCGAGCAGTTCTGCGCCGACCTCGTGAACGAAGCTGGTGTTCTCCTCCTCCCGGCGAGCATCTACCGCTCACAGCTCACCCCGAGCCCGCCGGACCATTTCCGTGTCGGCGTCGGGCGGAGCGATCCCGAGCCGGGGCTGGACGCCTTCCGTGCCTGGCTGCGGGGCCGGGCCTGATCACGGGAATCCACTCGTGGCGCTGGAATCGCGCGGCGCCGGGGTGCTGCCCGGCCGGGCGCATTCTCCGAATCGGATGTTCCACACCGGCGGTTGCGCCTCGTGCCGCGACTCGTCAGGCTCCTCCGTGGACGCGGAGACTTTTCGCAGGATATTCCGCAGGAACGGAGCAACGGAAAGCCGATGGCACCCACAGCAGATCGCAGCACGAACGAAGCGGAGCGGGCTCGGCAGCTGGTCGAGGCCGAGGAGAAGGCAGAGGCGCTGTTCGCCGAGGTCGCGCGGCGCGGCATCATCGCGCCCGGCCGCCGCGAGGCCCAGGTGAGCGACGACGTGCGAGATCTGGCCGCGGACCTGTTCGGCGTCAGCCGCCACTGGCACAAGCGAATCGTGCGTTCCGGCCCCAACACCTTGCAGCCGTACCGGGAGAACCCACCGGACCGCGCCATCGATGAGGACGACATCGTCTTCCTCGACTTCGGGCCCATCTTCGCGGAGTGGGAGGCCGACTTCGGCAGGACGTTCGTGCTCGGCGACGACCCGCGGAAGCTGCGGCTGCAGGCTGACCTGCCACGGATATTCGACGCCGGGCGCACCTTCTTCGAGACGAACCACGAGATCAGCGGAGCCGAGCTGTACCAGTACGTCGTCGGGGCGTCCGAGGAGGCAGGGTGGCGCTTCGGTGGCGCGCACAGCGGCCACCTCGTCGGCGAGTTCCCCCACGAGACGATCGACGGCGAACGGATCGACAGCTACATCGCACCGGGCAGCACCGGGCCGATGCGCGGGACCGACCGCGTCGGCCGGGCGTGCCACTGGATCCTCGAGGTGCACCTCGTGGATCCGGACCGTGGGTACGGCGGGTTCTACGAGCAGCTGCTCACCCTCCGGCGCCCCGCAACAGCGTCGGGCTGACGGAGCTCGCCTCTACAGCAGGTCCTCCAGGCGGATGGGCAGGCGCCGCATCCGGCGTCCGGTCGCGTGGAAGACCGCGTTCGCCACGGCGGGTGCCACACCCACCATCGAGACCTCACCGAGGCCCTTCACGCCGAGCCCGTTGAGCAGCGGATCCGGCTCGTCGATGAACTCCACGTGGATGTCGGCCAGCAGGTCGGCGTTCACAGCGACCGGGTACTCCTCGAGCGAGGTGTTGAGGAAGCCGCCGTAGCGCGGGTCGACCTCGGTGGCCTCGCGCAGCGTCGCGCCGATACCCCACACCACACCCCCGCGAACCTGGCTCTCAGCGGTGCGCGGGCTGGCGACGCGACCACAGTCCGCAACGCTGACCACGCGCGACACGCGCACCCGCCGCGTGGTGGCCTCGATCCGGACCTCCACGAAGTGAGCGATCCAGCTGTAGGAGCTGTACTGGGGGTACTCGGGCCCGGCGATCGCCACCAGGCCACGACGCAGCTGGTCGAGGCTCTCGGGTGGCTGTCCCGGTGCGGTGTGGGTGGTCTCCACCTCGACCGGCGCGCCGCCGAGTGCGGCCACCGCCGCGCAGAGATCGACGGGCCCCTGCGCCGGCACACCGAGCTTGCGCCGTAGCTCGGCGAGCGCGTCGACGACCGCGGGCAATGCGCTGGCGGTGCCCCACGATCCGGCAGTGAGGTGCTGCGGCACCGAGCGGGTGTCACCGACGAGGACGGTGATGGCGGCGGTCGGGATTCCGAGCTCGGCCGCGACGGTGCGCACGATCGCCGTCCGGATGCCCTGGCCCATCTCGTGACCACCCGTCTCGACGAGCACGGTGCCGTCCGCCTCGACGCGGGCCCTCGCGACGGCGGCGGCCGTGTGGGCGGGATAGGCGCCGGCGGCGACTCCCCACCCGATCTCGGTGCCGTCGGCCGCACGCATCGATCCGGGCTCCGGGCTGCGTCGGGCCCAGCCGAAACGGTCGGCACCGCGGCGCAGGCACTCGGCGAGATAGCGAGATGAGAACGGGCGCCCGTTGACCGGGTCGGTGTCGGTGTCGTTGGCCAGCCGCAGCGCGACGGGGTCGACACCTGCGGCGTAGGCGACCTCGTCCACTGCAGACTCGAACGCGAACGCGGCCGGGTGCTCGTGCGGGGCGCGCATGTACCCCGGGGTCTGTACGTCGGTGCGCACGAGCCGCTGCCGGCCCCGGAACTTGGGGATGCCGTAGAGCCGGGAGGTGATCTCCGTGTAGGTGGCCGGGAAGAGGTCGTGACGAGAGGTCTGCTGGTCGACCTCGTACACGGCCGCGCGCAGCGTGCCCGTCGCGTCGGCTCCGAGTCGCACGCGGTGCCTGCTCAGCGGGCGGAAGCTCGCTGCGTGGAAGCACTGTTCCCTGGTCAGTACCAGCTTCAGCGGGCGGCCGAGCCGGCGGGCGGCGACCGCGGCGAGGCACGTGTGCGGCTGCAGCGAGTTCTTCTGCCCGAACGCTCCCCCTGCCGACGGCGAGATCACCTCGACCTGCGCAGGGTCGATCCCCAGCTGTATGGCCAGCCCGTTCCGAACGGCGCCGCTGTTCTGGGTGCCCTCGTGCACCACCAGTGTGTCGCCGTGCCACTCGACGACGGTGTGCATCAGCTCCATCGGGTTCTGGTGCTGCACAGGCAGGTCGAACTCGGAGTCCACCTGCACGGCACACTCTCCGAGCACCGTGTCGGCGTCGCCGACCACCACGTCGGCGAGGAAGGGCAGCGGGATCGCCTCGGCCTGCACCAGCGTCTCGGCGCCCGGGGCGTCGAGGTCGAGGCTGCTGGCCTCGGTCTCGTACTCCGCCTCGACCAGCGCGACCGCCTCGTTCGCCGCGACGAGGGTGTCGGCCACCACGAGGGCGACCGGCTGGCCCCAGTAGGCGATCCGGTCGTCGGTCAGCGGCTGCAAGCTCTGGAACCCGTACCCACCGCCCATGACGAACCCACCGGACTTCACACCGGGGTCGTTCTCGTGCGTGAGCACGAGACGCACGCCGGGCACGGCCTCGGCGTTCGCCACGTCCAGACGCGTGATCCGGCCCTTCCCCACCCGCGCGATCGCGAAGGCGGCGTACAGCACCCCGGGCGGGTTGCGGTCCGCGCCGTACTGCAGTGCGCCCGTCACCTTGGCGTGGGCGTCCACCCGCTCGGTGGGAACAGCCGCGCCGGTTGTCGTGGTGGTCATCGTGTCACCCGCTCTCCGGCGATCCGCAGCGCGTCGGCGACGG
>DASYES010000069.1:0-1650 GCA_036498885.1 Pseudonocardia sp. | reverse complement strand
CGCGGGCCACCCCTCCGAGCACCCGGTGATCGGTGCCCCGCAGGTGCTGCTCTTCGAACCGCACCAGCCCGAACAGTGCGGCTTCGTACCGCAGCTGCTCATCGACGTCTCGCCGGTGGCGGAGGTCAAGCTCGCCGCGATGCAGAGCATGGGCGCGCAGAACCACCTCGTCGACTACTACACCGACCTCTCGCAGCGCCGCGGCGTGCAGTACGTGCGCAACGGTGGCGAGCCGGGCGTCGCCCACGCGGAGGCGTACCAGCGGGTCTTCCCGGTCACCGCCAAGGAGCTGATATGAAGCACGTCGTCGTACGGGTCAAGCGCCGTTCGCCGGCCGAACTCGTGGAGCGGCTCTCGCCGTTCGGCGTGGCCACCGTCCATGAGGCGATGGGCCGCCGCGGTCTGATGCAGCCCTACATGCGCAGCATCAAGCCGGGTGCGCGGATGTGCGGCTCCGCGGTGACCGTGCTGAGCCAGCCGGGCGACAACCTGATGCTGCACGCCGCGGTCGAGCAGTGCGGCCCGGGCGACGTCCTGGTGGTGACCACCACCTCGCCGTCCACGGACGGCATGTTCGGCGAGCTGCTGGCCAGCTCGCTGCGCAGCAGGGGAGTGGCCGGGCTCGTCATCGAGGCGGGCGTCCGGGACGTCGGCGAACTCAACGCCATGGACTTCCCCGTGTGGTCCCGCGCGGTGTCCGCGCAGGGCACCGTCAAGGCGACGCCCGGCTCGGTGAACGTGCCGGTCGTGGTGGCGGGCGTGCAGGTGCGGCCCGCCGACCTGGTGGTGGCCGACGACGACGGCGTCGTGATCGTGCCCGCCGAGGAGCTCGCGGCCACCGTCGAGGCATCGGCCAGGCGCGAGGAGCAGGAGGCGGACAAGCGGGCGCAGCTCGTCGCGGGCACGCTCGGCCTCGACATCTACAGCCTGCGCGACAAGCTCGCCTCGCTCGGCGTGACGTACGTCGACGAGGACCAGGTCCGTTAGCAGTCCCGGACCCGCAAAGCCCGGACCCGCATAGCCCAGAGCCTGCGAAACCCAGGCCCGCAAAGCCCAGAACCTGCCAAGCCCAGGACCTCTGACACAACGACTCAATGAAGAGAAGAAGGGGAGAGTCCAGATGGCCGAGATCGTGGCCGCAGCAGCGGCCGTGCACGCGCCGCAACTGCTGAGCCGTCCCAGCTACGAAGAGATCGACAAGCTCGACAACAGCACGGACGCGCTGCACGCGTTCGGCAAGGTGCTCGACGAGGCGCGGCCCGACGCCGTCCTGGTGGTGGGCATCGACCACCTGGAGACGTTCTGGCTGGAGGCGGTTCCCACCTTCACCCTCGTCATCTCCGAGGAGTGCGAGGCCACCTACACCAAGTGGCGGCGGCGCAAGAGGGTGCACACCGACCTGGCGGTCGACCTGCTCAAGGGTGTCATCGCGCAGGACTTCGACCTGACGTACTCCCAGGAGGCCGAGCTCGGGCACGCGTTCCTGACCCCGTTCGAGCACATCCTCGGCGACCGGGACATCCCGGTGATCCCGCTGCTGGTCAACACCTACCTGCCGCCCATTCCGAGCCCCCGGCGCTGCTACGCGCTCGGCCAGGCCATCGCGAAGTCGCTCGCCGACCGGCCGGAGCGGATCGCGGTGATCGCCAG
>DASYES010000068.1:0-3628 GCA_036498885.1 Pseudonocardia sp. | reverse complement strand
GTTCGCGGAGCCCTCCGACGACCTGGAGAAGCTCATCGGACGGCCGGCTACCGGCATGCGTGACGCCGTGGTCGCGGCGCTGGGCTGAGATTCGATCCCCTCTCAGCGCTGGACCGCGCCGCGCAACCATCGGCCGTGAGGACTCGCGTCCCGACCCTGCAACGGCGGCGACGTGCGGCAGGCACGTGTCGAGCGGGGCAACTCGTACGCCAGAAACCGGCGACTCGCGGGACGGGAACGGGCGACTCGCGGGGCAGAACCGAGCGGCTCGCGCACCTCACACGGGCGACTCGCGCACGTGAAAGGGGCGACTCGCGGGGGTCAGCTCGTGGGGCGGCCTGCCGTGAGTACCCGCGGCCCGTCGTCGGTGACGGCGATCGTGTGCTCGGTGTGGGCGGCCCGGCTCCCGTCGGCGGCGCGGAGGGTCCAGCCGTCGGGGTCGGGGCGGTAGGCGTCGGTGCCACCGGCCAGGAACATGGGCTCGATCGCGATCACCAGACCCGGACGCAGGACGAGGCCACGACCCGCGCGGCCCTCGTTGGGCACGTGCGGGGCCTCGTGCATCTCGCGCCCGACGCCATGACCCCCGTGGTTGGCCAAGAGGCCGTACCCGCCCGCGCGACCGACGACGCCGATCGCGTGGGCGATGTCGCCCATGCGGGCCCCCGGGACGGCGGCGGCGATCCCGGCGGCGAGGGCCCGCTCCGTCGTCTCGATGAGCTCGAGGTCGCGCGGATCGGCCTGACCGACCACGGTGCTGAACGCCGCGTCGGCACACCACCCGTCCAGGTGTACAGCGAGGTCGACGCTGAGCAGGTCCCCGTCGCGCAGCGGCTGGCCGCCGGGGATGCCGTGCACCACCGCGTCGTTCACGCTCGCGCAGATGACCGCCGGATACGCCGAGGGGGCGAACCTCGGGTGGTAGCCCAGGAAGGTGGGGCGCGCGCCCGCGGCCGTGATCAGGTCGGCGGCGAGCGAGTCGAGCTCCGCGGGCGTGACGCCGGGGTCGGCGTGCTCCCGCACGGCGGTGAGGACGTCGGCCACGATCTTCCCGGCGGCCTGGACCGCGTCGATCTCCGCCGGGGTCTTCATGTCAATCATGCCGATAACTATACCGGTATTACTATTGGTGTCATGGTGCGTGTCCCCCTGACCCCGGCCGACCGCGAGCGCGGGGAGCGGCTCGGCGCGCTGCTGCGCGCGGCGCGCGGAGACCGCAACCTCGCGGAGATCGCCGGGGACGCCGGGATATCCGCGGAGACGCTGCGCAAGATCGAGACGGGCCGCATCCCCACGCCTGCGTTCTTCACCGTGTCCGCGCTGGCCGGAGCGCTGGGGCTGTCGCTGGACGAGCTCGTGGCCGCCACGGCACCGGTGCCCGGGGAACGGAACGTGCAGGCCGTCTGACCGGCCTGAACCGTCACTCCCGCCCCTCGGCGGCCCGCCTGATCACCTCCTCCGCCGTGAGCGGGCTGGGTGGGTGGTGACTCAGGCACATCGGCTCCTGCACCCTCTCGAACGCAAGGCCCTCGCTCGCGACATAGAACTGGCCCGAGCTGAGCCGGGAGATGTCGCTCACCTGACCGCCCTTGGCCCTCGCGAGCTCGGTGGCGGCGTTGATCTGCGCGCCCGAGTTCAGGTAGCCGAAGAACTGGGTGGCGGCGTTTCCGGGGATCCGGTTGTGCAAGCCCTTCGGCGCCTGCGTGGCGAAGACCAGGCCGAGGCCGTACTTGCGCGCCTGCGACGCCAGGGAGATCGTGCTCTCGGTACACGCGGTCATCGCACCGGACGGTGCGAAAGTCTGCGCCTCGTCCATCACGAAGAGCCCGCCGAGCGGCCGGTCGCCCGCCGGGTTCGCCTTCACCCAGGAGAACAGCGCCATCTGCAGCTGGTTGACGAAGCTCTGTCGCTGTTCGTCGGCGGGCAGCCCGATGAAGCTGATCACGGAGATCCGGGCCGTCCTCCCCTCCCGCGGAGTGAGCAGCACCGACGGGTCGGCCGTCTCTCCGGACCCGCCGAACAACGGATCGTTGATCATGGCCGCTGTCAGTGCCTCCGCCATCTCCGCAGCGAGCTTCTGGCCGTTTCGGAGCCCGCTGATGCCCTCGGGAAGGTCACCGAGCAGATCGATGAACCCGTCGAGGGACGAGGCACCGTGGCCGGCGTAGTAAGTGAGCACCTCACGGAGCACCGCCCTGCCCGACTCGACCTTGCGCCCGGTCAGCTGCGCGCGGGGGGCGAGGCTCGCGACGGCCGCACCGACCGCGATCGCGAACTCGTCGTCGTCACCGAGGACGGCGCCGAAGTCCGGGAGCGGCTGGAACGCCAAGGGCCGCCCCTTCGAGCGGCCGGGCGTCCACACGACCACCTCTGTCTTCTCGAGGTAGCTGGCGGCCTTCTCCCCGTCGCCGTCGTGCCAGTTCTCCGGCGGTTCCGGCCATGCGTCGCCCAGGCGGGCCAGGTCGTTGTTCGGGTCGAGCACGATCGCCGACACCCCGTGGAGGGCGCACTCCTCGACCAGCCGTCGCAGGAGCACGGTCTTCCCCGAACCCGACCCGGCGAAGACGACGGTGTGCTTGCGCAATGACTCCAGCGGCACAAGGACATCTCGCTGGTCGGTGTCCGACCGGCCGACCGGCACCGTCGGCACACGCGGCCGGGGCACCGGGCTGGGCCGCCACCGCGCCGGGGGCTCCGTCCGCTCGGCGGGCCCCAGGTTCTCGGCGACCCACCCTGGCGAAGGATCGTCGGCCGGTGGAGACAACGCCGGATCGGCCACCGCCGCAGCGTCGGCGACCTCCGAGGGCGACGGGGAAGCCGGGATCTCCGGGGGTGCGACATCAGCGAGGGTGCGCCGGAAGAGCTCGGTCGACCCAGCCGGCCTGCGAGCGGCGAGCCACTCCAGGAACCCCGGCTTCTGCGGCCGCTGCATGACCTCCAACGCCGCGAAGGTACGTAGGTCGGCCTCGCTGATCGGGACGACGATCCCGCCCTGCTCCTCCAGTTCTGCGACGACCCGGGCGGTCACCGGGCCGCTCGGCCAGGCGGAGTTGCGGATCAGCACGAGCGTGCGCTTGTCCCCACCGGCTCGCAGGCCGGCTTCGGTGCCGGCCGAGCTGATTCGGCTCTGTACCGCACGGGCGTGCGTGTGCGCGATCCCGCGGAAGGCGACGTGCACCTCGTCCTCGGTGCGCTCGTCGAGCGTCCGGCGCAGGCGGGCGTGCAACGCGGGTTTCCGCCCGCGTACCTGATCCACCGTCAGATGCTGTCCAGCCTCGCCGAGCTCCGCGATGTACGCGCTCAACCCTGCCGTCAGCAGTGGCGGCATCCAGTCGTCCTCGCTGTCCTGGCGGAGGGGCGTACCGACGTCGGCCTCATCGCGCAACCGGGAGAACCACGCGTCCATCGCCTGCAGCTCCCGGGGATCAGGTGGTGGGGGCGGGCCGGCGGGGGCCTGCTCGTCCGCGAGATCGTCCAGCTCGCTGAGCTCACCGGAGTCGAGGCACTTGCGGATGTGCGCGTCGACGCGCTGCAGGAGGCGCCGCGGAGTGAAGGTGCGCGCGCTCGCGCTCTCGAAGGCCGACGGCCGGACGGGCCACGTGTCGTAGGGCGGGGTGAACCCGACCTC
>DASYES010000067.1:0-4566 GCA_036498885.1 Pseudonocardia sp. | reverse complement strand
ATGCAAGGTGGAACGCTAGACTGCACCGCCACGGGATTCCAGGTGAGCGGCCATGAACTACGTCCTGTGTTCACCCGGGTGGGCTGGGTGACGATCGGCCGAATGGTCCGGCCGGGAAACGATCGCCCGCGTCCTGACTGGTTACTTCTCGTCGAGCAGGCGGAGGTCCGACGGTTCTCGGAGAAGATCTTGCAGAATGATGTTGCCCTCCACGTTGTAGGGCTGCTGCATGTGCTCGTCCCATGCGGCGCGGGAACGGAACATTTCCAACATCACCCAGGTGCCCGGGTCGTCCTGCGGCTGGGCGAGGTGCATGAAGACGCATCCCGGCTCGGTGAGGGAGTTCCGGCGCATGGACTGCAACTGCGCCTCGGCCTCCTTCATCCGGTCCGCTCTCGGCTTGATCGTGACAACGAGGAAGAGTGGGCGGTCAGATTCGCTCATGTGGGCATTCCTACCGTCTACTGCTGCTTCTTCGGGCCCATTCTCAGCGGTACTGTGCCCCGCGTCGGCGTTGCGCCGGAACCGTTCATCCGCGGAAGGGCCACGCCCGATACCGAGGAGGCGTCATGCACCGTTACCTCGTGGTTGCGAACCAGACGCTCGACAGCGACGACCTCATGGACCTCGCCCGGGAGCGGATCGCCGCCGGTCCTGCCGAGTTCTGGCTCGTCGTGCCGGCCACCCCGGTGAAAGACCTCGTGTCCAGCGCGATGGCGATCCCGATGCCGGTCATGGGCGGGGTCCCCACGATCCCGGGGCCGCCCGCGGAGGCGCGCAGGCTGGCACAGCTCAAGCTCGACGCCGCGCTGAAGAAGCTCACCGCCGCCGGCGCCACGGCGGGCGGCGAGGTGTGCGATCCCGACCCCATGCGGGCGGTCGAGGCGGCCATGTCCACCCGGGAGTTCGACGAGATCATCGTCTCGACGCTCCCGAAACGCCTCTCCCGCTGGTTGCGCCAGGACCTCCCCGACCGCCTCGTGCACAAGTTCCACCTGCCCGTCACGCACGTTGCCGCGAAGGACGTCTGAACCGCGGTCCGCCCGCGCCGCCTTAGGGTGTCCGCATGGCCAGCACGAGGGAGTGGTTCGAGTCGGTTGCCGAGGCGCAGCGGCGGGCGAGGAAGCGGCTCCCCAAGTCGGTCTACATGGCACTGGTGGCGGGGTCGGAGCAAGGCATCACGCTCGAGGACAACGTGCGGGCGTTCGGGGAGATCGGGTTCCGCCCGCACATCGCAGACCTCCCGCAGCAGCGCGAGCAGGCCACCTCGGTGCTCGGCCAGGAGATCGCGTTCCCGGTGGTCATCTCACCCACAGGCGTGCAGGCGGTGAGCCCGGAGGGCGAGGTGGCCGTGGCACGTGCCGCCGCGGCCGCGGGCACGGCCATGGGGCTGAGCTCCTTCGCCAGCAAACCCGTCGCGGACGTCGTCGCCGCCAACCCGGCGACGTTCTTCCAGACCTACTGGGTGGGCGGGCGCGACCGGATCCTGCAACGGGCGGAGCGCGCACGGGCGGCGGGGGTCAAGGCCCTGATCGTCACCCTGGACTGGACGTTCGCCACCCGGCGGGACTGGGGGAGCCCGCCGATCCCCGAGCGGCTCGACCTCAAGGCGATGCTGCGGTTCGCCCCGGAGGGCATCCTCCGGCCCCGCTACCTGCTCCAGTGGGCCCGCCACGGCGCCCTGCCCGACCTGACCACCCCCAACCTGGCGGGGCCGGGCGAAGACGCGCCCACCTTCTTCGGGGCCTACGGCGAGTGGATGCAGACCCCGCTGCCGACCTGGGAGGACATCGCCTGGCTGCGTGAGCAGTGGGGCGGCCCGTTCGCGATCAAGGGGATCATGCATCCCGACGACGCCCGCCGCGCCGTCGACGCCGGTGCCACCGCGATCAGCGTGTCCAACCACGGTGGCAACAACCTCGACGGCACCCCGGCGTCGATCCGCGCGCTGCCGGCCGTGGTCGAGGCCGTCGGCGGGCAGGTGGAGGTCCTCGTCGACGGCGGCGTCCGGCGCGGCAGCGACGTGGTGAAGGCGCTCGCCCTCGGCGCCCGGGCGGTGCTGATCGGCCGGGCCTACCTGTGGGGGATGGCCGCGAACGGCGAGCGGGGCGTCGCCAACGTCCTGCAGATCCTCCGCAGCGGGATCGATGAGGCACTGCTCGGCCTCGGCCGGTCGTCGGTGCACGACCTCTGCCCTGAGGACCTCATCATCCCGCCGGATTTCACGCGGTTGCCCCAGAAGTAGGGATTCGGTCGGAGCCCGCCACCAGCTGCAGGGTCACGCCGAACCGGTTCCACGCATTGATCGTCGCGATCGCGGTGACGAGCGCGGCGAGCGTCGGCGGGTCGTAGTGCGCGGACGCCTCGGCCCACACCTCGTCGCTCACGCCGTGCCTGCCGAGCTCCGTGGCCTCCTCCGCGAGGGCGAGCGCCGCGCGCTCGGCGGGTGTGAAGAACGGCGCCTCCCGCCAGGTGACGACCGAGAAGAGGCGCTCATCCGGCTCGCCGAGCGACTTGAGATCATGGCTGTGCATGTCGACGCAGTATGCGCAGCCGTTCATCTGGCTGACGCGCAGCTTCACCAGGTCCAGCGTGATCTTCGGCAGCGGGCTCGCCGCCAGGTACTTCTCGAGCGCGAACATTGCCCGGTAGGCCTCGGGCGCGAGCTGACTGATGTCCATTCGCGGTTGCACGTGCGTGCTCTCCTCTGTCGATGGATCTCCGTACCGGTGGCTCCAGTACGAGGACGAGATCACGACCGCGGATGTGACGGTCCGGACGGTCGGTCCTGATGTGACGTGGAACGCATTCGGGATGTCTCGGGCGATGTCGATCTCGTCGTGCGTCGATGCGGGTGCCAGGGCCGGATCGGCGGCTAAGCTCGGTCAACTCGTCGGGAAGGAACGACCAGCGTGATGCAGATCGGCGAGGTCGCCGAACGGGTGGGCCTGTCACTGCGGACGATCCGGCACTGGGACGAGGTCGGCCTGGTGGTGCCCTCGAAGCGATCGGCGGGGGGATTTCGTCTCTATGGCGAGGCCGACATCGACCGTCTGGTACTCGTGAAGACCCTCCGACCGCTCGACCTCAGCCTGGAGCAGATGCGCGAGCTCCTCGCCACCATCGACGGTCTGGAGGACGACGACGGCGACGATCCTGAGCGCACAGCCGAGCTCGCCGGGCGGCTCACCGTGTTCCGAGCCGCGGTCGACAGCCGGGTGGAGGCCCTGCGTGCCCAGGTGCAGAGCCTGGAGATGCTCTCGCGGGACCTGCGCCGCCTGGCCGGGGAGCGGCGGCGCCCGGCGCCCGGTTGACCCTTCCCGCGCAGCAGCGTCGGCCCCGGCGAATCCCGGTCAGCGGGCCATCGAGCGGGTGAGGAACCGGAAGGCGGGGGTCGGCACCTCCGGGGCGAGCTCGACCGAGCAGGTGCGGGCGAGGATCTCGAGCGTGGCCGGGCAGGCGTCGGGCCCGTAGTCGATCTCCCGGTGGGCCCAGGCGTGCGGGTCGAACCGCGGGTGGAACGAGCGCTTCGCGATCACCGACTGCCAGTTGGTGTAGACGTGGCGGCCGCTCTCGATCAGCCTGCGTGCCCCGCGCACCTCGCCGAACTTGCGGGCCTGTGCCGGGTCGTCGAAGGTCAGGGCGAGGCCGACGGCGTCGGCCTCGTCGTGGTGACGGGCGCTCGTGACACCTGTCCACGACCCGGACGCCACGCGGTCGAGCACCATCCGCCTGCGCTCGCGCCTGCGGTCCAGCTGGGCGTCGAGCGCGGCGAGCTGCGGGCGTAGCACCGCAGCGGAGAGCTCCGGCATGCGGTGGTTGACACCGGGGAACAGCGCCTCGGTCTCGATCCAGCCGGGCCGCTCGTAGCTGCCCACGTCGTGGTGCATCGCGGCCCGCGCGAAGATCCGCCGGTCGTTGGTGACGACGGCGCCGCCCTCACCGGAGGTGATGTTCTTGTGCTGGTTGAAGCTGAACGCCCCGACGTGGCCGATCGAGCCGACCCGGCGGCCGTGGTGGCGCACGCCGATGGCCTGGCAGGTGTCCTCGATCACGACGAGGTCGTGGTCCGCGGCCGCCTTCATGATCGCGTCCATGTCGCAGACCAGGTTGAGCATGTGCACCGGGATCACCGCGCGGGTGTGCGGTGTGATCTTGCGCGCGAGGTCCGCGGGGTCCATGGTCAGGCTGTCGTCGATCTCGACGAGCACGGGCACGGCGCCGACGGCCAGCGGCGCCGCGGCCGTGGCGACCCAGGTGTAGGCGGGCACCAGCACTTCGTCACCCGGCCCGATCCCGGCCCCGACCAGTGCGCCGATCAACGCGCTCGTGCCGCTGTTCACCGCCAGCGCGTGTTCGACGCCGAGCATCCGGCCGAGCTCGCTCTCGAACCGGGCCGTCTCGGACGCTCCACCCCCGCTGTAGCGGGCGAGGTCGTTTCGAGCCAGCACCCGTACCGCAGCAGCCATCTCCCGAAAGCGCATCTCGTACCTCCGGGGCCCGAGTGTCCACGGAACCGGAACCGGGGCATGAACCGGGCTCCTCTACCCTCGTCGACCGTGCTGA
>DASYES010000066.1:0-2213 GCA_036498885.1 Pseudonocardia sp. | reverse complement strand
CGACGGTCTCGATCCCGTACGAACGAAAGAACTCGTCGTCCGCGCAGGCGGCTTCGTCCTCGTCGCACCACGTCTCCCGCGAGCTCGCGAGCAGCAGCGCGATGTCCGCGTAGCGGTCGGCGGTACCGAGCCGGCCGAGGTCGATCAGTCCCGTGCACTCCGCGGTGCGCGGGTCCAGCATCAGATTCGGCAGGCACGCGTCACCGTGGCACACCACGCGATCGTGCGTCTCCTGGAGCAGGTGCCGCTCCAGCTGTGGCCGGAGCTCCGCGAGCAGCTCGGAGGGCGGCGTGTGCCGATGCTCGCCCGGGAGGAAGTCGGAGTTCACCGCGCCCCGGCCGACCACGTCCTCGGCCAGCCGGAACGTCCTCGCCAGGCTGCGGTCGAAAGGGCAGTCGGCGGCGGGAAGCGCGTGCAGCCTGCGGACCATGTCCGTGATCGACCGCCACGCACTCCTGAGCTGCACCGGGGAGACCCGGCTTGCCGGCACTCCCGGCACCGCCGTCGTCACAAGGCAGGCGCCACGATCGGAGGCGGACCAGTGCCCGACGTCGGGCCCGGGGATGCCCGTGCCGCTGAGCCACTCGACCCGGCGGCACTCCGCGTCGAGCTCGTCGATGCCGTCCGGACCGATGCACTTCGCGTAGGCCCAGCCGTCCTCGCGCCGGAAGACCTCGGCGTTCGACTCGCCCGTGGTGACGGCTATCCACGCTCGGGATCCCCGCACGTCACGCGGAAGGAGATCGAGCAAGGACGACGGCTGCCTCATGGTTCCTCCACGGACGACGCTACGGCAGCACGGCACGGCGAGCCGGTGCCCGGGGGCGTGCATCCATCGAAGGGATGACCGCAGGTCGTCACGATCTGGTCGGCCGCGCGCGCGGTCCGGTGAGTGCCCGATCCGGCGAGGACCTCGACGCCACCGACGAGACCACGTCGGAGAAGGTATCCCGGTGACCGCACGCATCTCGCACCTGTCGTTCGACGCGCTCGACGCCAACGCGCAGTCGGTGTTCTGGGCGGCGGTTCTCGGATTCGCCGAGGACCCGGACGACCCGAACGAGCCCGGCCACGAGGAGTGCATGATCTTCTCGCCGGACGGCAACCAGCGCGTCCTGTTCATCGAGGTGCCCGACGCCAAGCAGATCAAGAACCGGCTGCATCTGGACCTGGAGCCCGCCGAGGGCACCCGCGACGCCGAGCTCGCCCGGCTCCTCGGTCTCGGTGCAACCGAGGTGGCCGACCACCGCCGGGGCGACGGATCGGGCTGGATGGTGCTCGCCGACCCCGAGGGCAACGAGTTCTGCATCCTGCGAAGCGCGGCCGAACGCCTCCCGTCCTCTCCGACAGACGCCTGACCTGCGCAGAATCCAGTCCTGCTGTCCGTCGCGTCGGATTTCTGGCGATCATCTCCCGATCCGCCCACTGCTAAAGTCGAGGCAAGCCTCCGCTGGGGCTCTGCGGCGGAGAGGATCTCATGACGGAGAAGACGGCCGCGGGCCTCGAACTCCCGGCGCGGCGGCCGCAGCGCGCCGACGCGCGGCGCAACTTCGACGCCCTGCTCGAGGCCGCCCGCGAGGCGTTCGCCCGCAACGGCATCGGGGCGTCCCTGGAGGACATCGCCCAGGCGGCAGGCGTGGGCATCGGCACGCTGTACCGCAACTTCCCCACTCGCCAGACCCTCTTCGACAGCGTCTTCGTCGGTGAGGTGGACGAGCTCTGCCGCTCCGCCGACGAGGTCGGGAGCCTCCCGCCGTGGGAGGCCTTCGCCACCTGGCTGGGCCGGTTCGTCGACTACATCGCCACCAAGCGGGCGATCCACGAGGCGCTCAACCAGGACTCCGAGATGTTCCGCTCCTGC
Source organism: Pseudonocardia sp. (assembly GCA_036498885.1). Classification (GTDB taxonomy): domain Bacteria; phylum Actinomycetota; class Actinomycetes; order Mycobacteriales; family Pseudonocardiaceae; genus Pseudonocardia. The sequence continues at coordinate 352 of DASYES010000066.1, read as the reverse complement.
CGCGCGGCCATCGTCGTCGCCGGGGAGCCACTGTTCGTCCGGGCCCAGAAGGCGGCCGCGGTGCGTCCGGACGCCGGGTTCGACGACGTGCTGCGGATGATCAGCGGCATCGCGTCGGCCGCGTTCGTCGACGAAGGGCAGCGCGAGAGGGTGCTGGGAATCGCCCTGGACGGAGTGCGGGCCCATTCCCGTACCGCCGCGACCGCCTCTGTGACGTCGGGCCGTGATCTTGTTAGCGGAGGACAGCCTCCGCTACTGTCGAGGTGAACCTCCGCCAGTGTGGCCGGGCGCCGATCAGGCCGGATGCTTCCCGCGAACGCGCTGCACCGGGCCGGCAGGGCCTTCACCGCAC
>DASYES010000065.1:0-5205 GCA_036498885.1 Pseudonocardia sp. | reverse complement strand
GAGGTTGCGGGCCAGCCCTCCACCGGTGATGTGGGCGAAGGTGCGCACGCTGGTCTCGGCGGCCAGTGCGAGGCAGTCGCGGGCGTAGATCCGGGTGGGGACGAGAAGCTCCTCGCCGAGGGTGTGCCCGAACTCCTCGACGTGCCCGGCCAGCGGCATCCGCGCGATGTCCAGCAGCACGTGGCGGGCCAGCGAGTAGCCGTTGGAGTGCAGACCGGACGAGCCCATTCCCAGGAGCACGTCGCCCGGGCGCACCCGGTCGGGTCGCAGCATCGCGTCGGCCTCGACGATCCCCACGCCGGTGGCGGAGATGTCGTAGCTGCCGTCCTCCATCAGCCCGGGATGCTCGGCGGTCTCCCCGCCCAGCAGCGCGCAGCCTGCCTGCTGGCACCCCTCGGCGATGCCCTTGACGATGGTGGCGACCTGGTCGGGCACGAGCCGCCCGACGGCGATGTAGTCCTGCAGGAACAGCGGTTCGGCCCCGCACACGACGAGGTCGTCGACCACCATCGCCACGAGGTCGAGGCCGATCGTGTCGTGCTTGTCGAGCGCCTGCGCAATGGCGATCTTGGTGCCCACACCGTCGGTGGACGCCGCGAGCACCGGTTCGGTGTAGCGGCCCATCTTCAGCGCGAACAGCCCCGCGAAGCCGCCGATACCGCCCATCACCTCCGGCCGGCTCGCCTTCTCGGCGAACGGGCGCAACGCCTCGACCGCGCGCTCACCTGCGTCGATGTCGACGCCGGCTCCGGCATAGCTGGCTCTCGGTCCCTCGGCTCCCGAGGTGGTCGGCGGCATCGTCGCAACGCTCCTGGCGTGACTGGGGGCCGGCTGAAGCGCCCCGGATACAGGTCGGATGGAAATGGGTCAGGGACGGCGGAGTGCGTCGGCGGCACCGTAGCCGACCGACAGCGGGCCGGCATCGCCCGAAGCGGCACCGGACACCTGCTCGTCGACCTCGTCGTCGAGCACCGGAGATACCAGCTTCTCCAGCAGATGCTTTCCGAGCCGCGCCTCCTCGGGCAGCGGGATCGGGTACTCGCCGTCGAAGCAGGCCGAACAGAGCCGGGTACGCGGCTGCTCGCTGGCGGCGATCAGGCCCTCCAGCGAGACGTAGCCCAAGCTGTCGGCGCCGATCGAGCGGCGCACACCCTCGGTGTCCAGCGCACCGGCCACCAGTTCGGCCCTGGTGGCGAAGTCGATGCCGTAGAAGCACGGCCAGCGCACCGGCGGCGAGGCGATCCGCACGTGGACCTCGAGCGCGCCCGCCTCGCGCAGCATGCGCACCAGCGCGCGCTGGGTGTTGCCACGCACGATCGAGTCGTCGACGACCACGAGCCGCTTGCCACGGATGACGTCGCGCAGCGGGTTGAGCTTGAGCCGGATGCCGAGCTGGCGGATGGTCTGGCTGGGCTGGATGAAGGTGCGCCCCACGTAGGCGTTCTTCACCAGGCCCTGCCCGTACGGGATGCCCGAGCCCTGCGCGTAGCCGATCGCGGCCGGGGTGCCCGACTCGGGTACGGGGATCACCAGGTCGGCGTCGACGGGGTGCTCGGCGGCGAGACGCCGGCCGATCTCCACCCGGGCAGCATGCACGGAACGGCCGGAGATCGTGGTGTCGGGCCGAGCCAGGTAGACGTACTCGAACACGCAGCCCTTGGGCTCGGGGGCCGCGAACCGGGAGCTGCGCAACCCGTCGGCGTCGATGGCCAGAAGCTCGCCCGGCTCGACCTCGCGCACGACGGACGCGCCGACGATGTCCAGTGCCGCGGTCTCGCTGGCCACCACCCAGCCGCGCTCGAGGCGGCCGAGCACCAGCGGGCGGACGCCGTGGGGGTCGCGGGCGGCGTAGAGCGTCTGCTCGTCGGCGAACACCACTGAGAAGGCACCTCGGACCCGGGGTAGGAGCCGCATCGCGGCCTCCTCGACACCGGTGTCGGCGGCGGTGGCGGCGAGCAGTTCGGTCATGATGTCCGAGTCGGTGCTGGACGGGATGGCCGACCGGTCCGGCTTGGCGGCGGAGGCCCGCAACGCGGCCACCTCGTCGCGCAGCTCCGCGGTGTTGACGAGGTTGCCGTTGTGTCCCAGTGCGATGCCGCTGCCGGTGGCAGTGGTGCGGAACGTCGGCTGGGCGTTCTCCCAGGTGGTGGAGCCGGTGGTGGAGTAACGGCAGTGGCCGACCGCCAGATGCCCCTTGAGCGACGACAGCACCTGCTCGTCGAAGACCTGGCTGACGAGCCCGAGGTCCTTGAACACGACCATGCGGTGCCCGTCGGACACGGCGATGCCGGCGGCTTCCTGGCCACGGTGCTGCAGTGCGTAGAGGCCGTAGTAGGTCAGGTTGGCGACATCCTCGCCGGGCGCCCACACACCGAAGACACCGCACTCCTCGCGAGGTGGGGGGTCCAGCGCGATGGCGTCTGGGGCCACGCCGTCGGCGGGAGTGGGGTGAGGATTGCGTTCGGTCGGGTGCTCGTTCCGGGGGGAACTCGGCACAACACGCTCCTTGCGCAGACGACGACTCAATGCCCGATGCTACGCCGAAGGAGCTCCGGCACCCACACTCCGGGACCGGCGTCACCGAACCATCTGCCCTGCCCGATATCGCAGCCGAGCTCGGCGAGCCGTTCGGCCTGCACCGCCGTCTCGACCCACTCGGCGGTCACCTCCAGACCCAGGGCGTGGGCCATCTCGACCAGGGCACGAACGATCGACGAGTCGGTGGGATCGGCGGACGGGTTGCGCAGCCCGTCGATGAACGAGCCGTCGATCTTGAGCGCGTGCACCGGAAGCCTGCGCAGCCAGGCGAGGCTCGAATAGCCGGTGCCGAAGTCGTCGAGTGCCAGCCGCACGCCCGCGGCCCGCAGCGCGTTGAGCGCATCGAGGGCGACGGCCTCGTCTCCCAGCACGGCCTGCTCGGTGATCTCCAGCTGCAGCAGGCCGGGAGGTAGGCCGGTCGAGCGGAGCGCGCTGGTGACGGCGTGGACCCACCCTGGTTCGGCCAGCTGCAGCGGCGAGACGTTGACGCTCACGAAGGGCGCGTCGGGGCCGAGATCACGCCACCAGCTCGCCGCCTGACCGCACGCCTCCTCGAGCACCCATCGGCCGAGCGGGACGATGGCGCCGCTGTGCTCGGCCAGCTCGATGAACCGATTGGGCCCGATGAGGCCCTGCTCGGGGTGCTGCCAGCGGACCAGCGCCTCCGCGCCGCGCACCCGGCCGTCGGCGAGCTGGACGAGCGGCTGGTACGCCAGCCGGAACTCCCCGCGCTCGATCGCGGGACGCAGCCCGGACAGGAGCGCGAACCGGGCCGACTCGGTGGCGTCACGCTCCGGGTCGAACACCACCCTGCGCCCGCCCCCGAGCGCCTTCGCCCACGAGCGGGCGACGTCGGCGCCGCGGAGAAGCTCTGCAGCACACCCGCCCGCAGTGTCCGCCTCGGCCACACCGATGCTGGCCGAGACCACGAGGGTGTGCCCGTCGATGTTGAACGGGATCGCCAGCGCGGCCTGCAACCGGTCGGCGAGCCGTCCGACGTCGGCGCAGTGCTCCGGTCCCGCCACCAGCACCGCGAACTCGTCCGCCCCGATCCTCGTGACGAGATGGCAGTCGGCAGCCAGCTGCAACCGGCCGGCCACGGCGAGCAGGAGCCGGTCACCGGTCTGCTCACCCAGATCGTCGCTGATCGTGTGGAAGTCATCGATGAGGAGGACGCAGATCCCCACCCGCTCGGGACCGTCATCGGCGAAGGCGCGCTTCAGCCATTGCTCGGTGACGGTCCGGTTCGGCAGCCGGGTGAGCTGGTCCTGGTAGGAGACGTCCTGGAGCCAGGAGCGCAGCCGGTGCCGGTCGGAGACGTCCTCGACGACGGCCACCAGATGCGACGGGTTCCCGGCGTCGTCGACGATGGGCGAGGCGGTGACGTGGACCCAGACCACCTCGGAGTCGGGACGGACGAGCCGCATCTCCATCCGCACGGCGCCGGGGGTGCCGTTGACGAGGCGCTGGAAGCGCTCGACGACGTCCAGCACGTCGTCGGGATGGACGAAGTCGGACACCGGCCGTGGCTGGTCCAGTGGCCCCTCCTGCCCGTACATGCGGAACAGGGCCGCGTTCATGTCGAGGACGAGGCCGTCCAGCCCGATGATCGCCATGCCGAACGTCGACTGTTCGTACACCGCGTGGACGTGCCGGGCCGTGACGGCCGCGATCCGACTCGACGGCGAGCCGTGCTCCGGGTTCGCCTCCTCGGCAGCGGGAGTGCCGACCGTCGCCGAACCGTTCCTGCCGGCCCCGTTGACCTCGGCGCCGTTGACCTCGGCGCCGTTGACCTCGGCGCCGTTCCGGTGGGCCCCGTTGCGGTCGGCGCCGCTGCGTTCCTGCAGGGAGCCGATGACTCCGGCGAGGACCTCGTCGAGCACGTCGACGAGACGCCGTTCCCCCTCCGCTCCGGGCACGCCGATAGCCGCGGGCGCACTCTCCCGCAACAGGCGCAGGCTCGGGGCCACAACGTCCTCGACGTAGACCGGCCGGTCCGGCGCACCGCAGAGCCCGGTGCTGAGCAGCTCCGCCCCGATCTCCCTTGCGGCGAGCGGCCAGAACGGTTCCGCGCGCAATGTGGCCGCCAGCCTGCGCAGCAGCGTGGCCAGATGAGCGGCGACCCCGGGGCCATCGGCCGGTCCGAGCTCGGCCCACCGGGCGGCGAGCTGGTCGATCCGGCCACGGTCGTAGGCATCCGTTCGCGCACCCGGACCGAACTGGGGAGCTGTTGCGTCAGGAAGGCTGCGCGGTGCCACCACGCGGCCACCTCCCGTCGCCCATTCGGTCCGCACTGGCCTTGATCGGACAATTCTCCGTATCAGGCTGTGTTTGCGCCACCACCATGTGTTGGCATTCACCCAGCGGGAGGGCGGTGTTACACCCGGTCAGGAAAGGGGGAGCAAACACGCGATCTCACTGCTCCTGGACCCGGACGCCTGCAGCGTTCCGGATTGCAGAGCCTGCTCCCACGTCAGCCTCCCGGTCACGAGCGACAGCCATGTGCGGGGATCGGTCTCGACGACATTGGGCGGGTTGCCGCGTCCGTGTCTGGGCCCGGCGATGCACTGCACGGCTCCGAGTGGCGGTACGCGAACCTCCACACTGCGCCCCGGCGCCGCGGCAGCGACCGCGGCCAGGCTCTCCTTCACCGCAGCGCGCAGCACG
>DASYES010000064.1:0-3732 GCA_036498885.1 Pseudonocardia sp. | reverse complement strand
GTGGCAAAGCATCGGGCTGGGCGGTCTCGGAGGTGCCGGTGCAGCCGGCGAGCAACGCCGCCGCAGCCACCAGGGGCAGGGTGTGGGTGAGCACTACCCATAGGCCTCGTCGTTCGTCCGCCATTCCCGAACCTTCCCATGCCGCATGCGGCGTGGCGGCAGCGCAGTCCCCTGGTGGTCGTCGCTAGCCTCGGACGGCATGACGCGGTGGACGTTGCCTCCCGACCGGATTCCCGACGCCTGGTTCAACGTCGTCCCGCACCTCCCGGCGCCGCCGCAGCCGCCGTTGCATCCCGTGACGCGGGAGCCGGTCGGTCCGGACGATCTCGCGCCGCTCTTCCCGATGGCGCTGATCGGCCAGGAGGTGTCGGCGCAGCCGTGGATCGACGTGCCTGGCGAAGTGCTCGACATTCTCCGGTTGTGGCGGCCCACGCCGCTGCAACGCGCGGTGCGCCTGGAGGAGGCCTTGGGCACGCCGGCCCGGATCTACTTCAAGGACGAGTCGGTGTCGCCGGCCGGGAGCCACAAGCCGAACACCGCTGTCCCGCAGGCGTTCTACAACGCCAAGGAGGGCATAGCACGGCTGACCACCGAGACCGGCGCCGGGCAGTGGGGCACCGCGCTCGCGTTCGCCTGCGCCCAGTTCGACCTGGATCTGCAGGTCTACATGGTGCGCGCGTCCTACGAGCAGAAGCCCTACCGGCGCGTGGCCATCGAGACGTGGGGCGGTTCCGTCGTTGCGTCCCCGGTGGCCGAGCCCGGCCATCCCGGCTCGCTCGGTGCGGCGATCTCCGACGCCGTCCTCGACTGCGTCGACCGCGAGGACACCCACTATGCGCTGGGCTCGGTGCTCAACCACGTGCTCCTGCACCAGACCGTGATCGGTCTGGAGGCGAAGGAGCAGCTGGAGCTCGCGGCCGAGCGGTTGCCCGACGTGGTGATCGCCTCCTGCGGGGGCGGGTCGAACCTGGGCGGCATCGCGTTTCCGTTCGTGCCCGACGCCGGCGTGCAGCTGCTCGCGGTCGAACCGGCGTCGTGCCCGACGCTCACCGAGGGACGGTTCGACTACGACTTCGGTGATACGGCAGGCCTCACCCCGCTGATGCCGATGTACACCCTCGGCCACGACTTCGTACCACCGTCCATCCACGCCGGTGGGCTGCGCTACCACGGCGACTCGCCGTTGGTCTCCGCGCTCGTCCGCGACGGACGCATGGCGGCGGTCGCCTATCCGCAGGGCCCGGTGTTCGACGCGGCCGTTCAGTTCGCCCGAGCGGAGGGGCGGATCCCGGCCCCGGAGTGTGCCCACGCCATCCGGGCCACGATCGACGAGGCGCTCGCCGCGAAGGAGACCGGCGAGGAGCGGGTGATCCTGTTCAGCTACAGCGGCCACGGGTTCCTCGACCTCGCCGCCTACGACGATCACCTGAACGGCAGGCTGCCCGCCGAGCCGGGCTGAGGCTCCTCTGGTCAACACCCGCACGGTGCGGTGAGCGGGTCGGGCGCCGCGGTCGAGGTGCCCATGTCCGTCTCGACCGGGAAGCCTTCCCGGATCCAGTACTCGACGCCCCCGAGCATCTCCCGGACGCGGTACCCCAGCTGGGCGAGGGCGAGCGCTGCCTTCGTGGCGCCGTTGCAGCCCGGGCCCCAGCAGTAGGTCACCAGCTGCACGGCCGGGTCGAGCAGAAGGCCGGCGCGCGCGGGGATCTCCGCGGTGGGCAGATGCAGCGCGCCCGGGATGCGGCCTTGTCGCCAGGCTGGAGTGGCGCGCGAGTCGACGAGCACGAAACCCGGATTGGCGCGATCCAGCGCGGTGTGCACGTCGGCAACGTCGGTCTGGAAGGCCAGACGGGCGGTGAAGAACGCGACGGCGGCGGAATCGATGGTCATGACCCGGACGCTAAGTGGCATCTCGGGCCTCCGGAACGGGCATTCCACGGTGATCAACTGAAATAACCGTGGATTCTGCAGAGATCAACAAGGACCCTGGGGAGTCTCCGGACGAATCGGACGGTAGATTCCCCGGGTGGCCGTGGAATCCCTCGACGAGGTCGACTGGCGCCTGCTGGAAGCCCTGCAGCGGGACGGCCGGGCGAGCTATGCCGACCTGGGCCGGCTCGTCGGGCTCTCGGCCAGTGCCGTCACCGAACGCGTGCGCAGGCTCGAGGAGTCCGGCGTGATCACCGGCTACACGGCGGAGGTCAACCCGGAGAAGCTCGGCCTGCCGATCACAGCTCTGGTGCGGCTGCGCTATCCGCACGGTAACTACAAGCCCTTCCGCGACATGCTCGCCAACACGCCCGAGATCACCGAGGCCCACCACGTCACCGGTGAGGACTGCTTCGTGCTGACGGTGCGCACGCGGTCGATGCGCCACCTCGAGGAGGTCACCGGGCGCATCTCGGTGCTCGGCGCCGTCACGACGAGCGTGGTCTACTCCAGCCCGCTGCCGCGCCGCTCGGTGGTCGGCCCCACGGGTGGTAGCCCTTCGCGGTCGGCGCGCCGCAAGAGCTGACCTGGTCAGCCGGGCAGGACGTGCAGCAGCGTCTCCGGTCCGACCGTCCGTGCCCCGCTGACACGGACTCTCTCCCGCAACCCGCGGTCGGCGGTGACCACAACCACGGGTTCGGCGGTGAGATCGGCGGCCAGGGCGGCGATCGCCGAGTCGCCGTCGGCCGGCGCGTGCAGGACGGCCAACTGCGGGTGGGTGGGAAGGTCCTCGACACGGGCCGCAGCGCCCTCCAGGACGAGGTGCACCAGTACGTCGTCGTCCGTGGCCTCCGCGCCCAACCCACGAGCGAGCAGGGCCGGACCGGCGGTGAGCGCGGCCGACAGCTTCCCGGCGAGCTTGCGCGCCGCGCGGGCCCGGTCGCGCCACCAGCCGTCCGGACGGGAACCCACGACGTTCGCGCCGTCGACGATCACATGGAGCACGGGCACCTCCGGATGCTCACGGATGACGACGGCCCGGTGTCAGGCGATCGGTGGCACCAGGTCCCGGGGGAGCTTCGACGCCGCGGCACGGTCGAGCAGCCAGAGGGTGCGTCGCCGTCCCGGTGCCCCGGCCACCGGGATCGCGACCTCGCCGGCGCCGCCGAGTGCCATGGCAACCGCCGCGGCCTTCGACTGGCCCGTCGTCATGATCCAGACCTCGGCGGCCTGGCGGATCGACGGGAGCGTGAGCGAGACGCGGGTGGGCGGGGGCTTGGGGCAGCCGTGCACGGCCACCACCGAGCGTTCGGTCTCGTAGACTGCCGGAGAGTGTGGGAAGACCGATGCGGTGTGGCCCTCCTCGCCCATGCCGAGCATCAGCACGTCGAACGTGGGGACCGGCCCGTGGTCCTCCGGCCGTGCAGCGCGCGCCAGCACTGCCGCGTACTCCTCCGCAGCGGCCTCGGCACCGGACGGGCCGGTGCCGGTGTCGGCCCCCATGGGGAAGACCTTCGCCGGGTCGACCGGGAGGTGGTCGAGCAGCGCCTCCCGTGCCTGCTTCTCGTTGCGGTCGGGGTCGTCGGGCGGCACGAACCGTTCGTCGCCCCAGTAGAACTCGACGCGGCTCCAGTCCACGGCGTCGCGCGCCACGGTGGCCCGGATCTGCGCCAGCACCGCAATGCCGGTGGTGCCGCCGGTCAGCACGATCTTCGGGGCGTTCCCCGCAGCCTGCAGGTCGACGAGCCGCGTGATCAGCCGGGCTGCCGCCGCGGCGGCGAGCACGTTGGGGTGCGAGTGGAC
>DASYES010000063.1:0-1606 GCA_036498885.1 Pseudonocardia sp. | reverse complement strand
GGCCCGCAACGGCCCCTGGCACGTCGCCCGGGCCCGTCCATGCCCTGCAGGGCGGCGTCAGAGCACCACGAGGTCGCGCGGTCGGCCGTTGAGCCGCTCACAACCGTCGTCGGTCACCACGACGATGTCCTCGATCCGGGCGCCCCATTCGCCGTCGAGATAGACGCCGGGCTCCACGCTGAACGCCATACCCGGCTCCAGCGCCAGCGCGTTCCCTCCGACGATGTAGGGGTCCTCGTGCACGTCCAGTACGATGCCGTGCCCCGTGCGGTGTACGAACCGCTCGCCGAGCCCGCCCGCGGTGATCGGCTGCCGGGCAGCAGCGTCCACCTGCTCCGCGGTGACGCCCGGCCGGACGGCAGCAACAGCACGTTCCTGCGCGTCCTGCAGCACCGCGTAGGCCTCGCGCACCGACGCCGCCGGGGCGTTCCCCACGGCATAGGTGCGGGTGCAGTCGGAGTAGTAGCCGCTGGGCAGCGGGCCGCCGATGTCGATCACGACGACGTCCCCCTCCGCGATCACCCGGTCGGACACGTCGTGATGCGGGCTGGCGCCGTTGGGCCCGGAGCCGACGATCACGAAGGCGGCAGCCGTATGGCCCTCCTCCACGATCGCCGCGGCGATGTCGGCGCCCACCTGCTGTTCGGTTCGGCCGGGCTTCAGGAAGTCGGCCATCCGGGCGTGCACGCGGTCGATCGCCGCTCCGGCCGCGCGCAGCTCGGCCACCTCGGCGGCGTCCTTGCGCATCCTCAGATCCCGCAACACCGGACCGGCGAGCTCCTGCAGGACCTCCGGGAGCGCGTCGCGCAGACCGAAGACGTGGGCGGCCGGCATCGAATCCACCACGGCGACCCTGGTCGGGCCGCCCGCGAGGTCGCTGACCAGCAGATAGGGGTCTTCGCCGTCGATCCAGGTGACGACCTCCACGCCCAGGTCGTCCAGCGGGAGCCCGGCATATCCCGGTGCTTCCAGCCGCGGCACCACGAGGGCCGGGGGCGCCCTGTGGCCCGCAGCGGGTAGCACGAGGCAGGTGAGTCGCTCGTGGGACTCGCCGTCGGCACCGATCAGGTAACGCAGATCGGTGCCGGGGGTGACGAGCAGCAAGTCGGTGTCGTGCGCCGCTGCAACCTCTCCGGCACGGCGGATGCGGTCGGCGAGCAGCGCGATCGGAACGGCCGGTGTCATGGATGGCAGCGTATTCCGGCAAGCTGTCCCAGCGTGACCGCGCCTGCGCCCTCTTTGATGCTGCTGGATGCCGCGAGCCTCTACTTCCGCGCCTATTACGGTGTGCCCGAGACGATCACCGCGCCGGACGGAACCCCGGTCAACGCGGTGCGCGGGTTCACCGACATGGTGGCGCGGTTGATCAGCGAACGGCGGCCCACGCGGCTCGTCGCGTGCCTTGACCTGGACTGGCGTCCGGCGTTTCGCGTCGAGGCGTTGCCGTCCTACAAGGCGCACCGCCTGCCCGGTGAGCCCGAGGTGGCCCCGGCCGGTCTCCCGGAGGAGGTGCCCGACACCCTTGCGCCCCAGGTCCCGATCCTGCTCGACGTGCTGGCCGCGGCGGGCATCGCCATTGCAGGCGCCGAGGGCTACGAGGCCGACG
>DASYES010000062.1:0-5597 GCA_036498885.1 Pseudonocardia sp. | reverse complement strand
CCCGGGCAAGGCGCAGCGTCTCGCGTTGTCGTCCACCAGTGCGACCCCAATCGCCGGGTTGACGGACGGCGCACCTCAGCCCGGCGCCGCTCCATCAGGTCACCGTTGGCGCACGCTCGCGCACCCCACGCCGCGGCACCGCAGGATCCGCCTTGATCATTTCAAGATCGGCACGGTACCGGGGAAGTCGATCTTTTGTCACTGCTCCATCCGGCGCTCAGCGCCAGCGAGTAGTCACTCTCCGTCGATCACAGGCGAGCAGTCACGAAGCCGGCCCGAAACGACTGCGGCACCCGGGGCAGTGCCCCGGGTGCCGCAGTCACGATCTGTGGACGAACAGCCCGATCAGTACGTCGGGAGCGAGGGGTCGACCTGCTTGATCCACGCCAGCACACCGCCGCCGACGTGCACGGCGTCCTTGAAGCCCGCCTTGTGCAGCGCGGCCAGTGACTCGGCGGACCGGGCGCCCGACTTGCAGTGCAGCACCACCGGCTTGTCCTGCGGGATCTCCGACAAGGCCTCACCCGACAGGATCCTGTCCTTCGGGATGAGCTTGGCGCCCGGGATGCTGACGATCTCGTACTCGTTCTGCTCGCGGACGTCGATCAGCGCGAAGTCCTTGCCCGCGTCGATCATCTCCTTGAGCTCGAGAGCCGTGATCGTGTTGCCCGCCGCGGCCGACTGCGCGTCGTCGGACACCACGCCGCAGAACGCGTCGTAGTCGATGAGCTCGGTGATCTTCGGGGAGTTCGGGTCCTTGCGGATCTTGATGGTGCGGTAGCTCATCTCGAGGGCGTCGTACACCATCAGGCGCCCGAGCAGGGGCTCGCCGATGCCGGTGATCAGCTTGATGGCCTCGTTGACCATGATCGAGCCGATCGACGAGCACAGCACGCCGAGCACGCCGCCCTCGGCGCACGACGGCACCATCCCGGGCGGCGGCGGCTCGGGGTAGAGGTCGCGGTAGTTGAGACCCTTGCCGTTCGGGGCGTCGTCCCAGAACACCGACGCCTGGCCCTCGAAGCGGAAGATCGACCCCCACACGTACGGCTTGCCGAGCAGCACCGCGGCATCGTTCACGAGGTACCGCGTGGCGAAGTTGTCGGTGCCGTCGAGGATGAGGTCGTAGTCGCGGAAGATGTCGAGCGCATTCGACGACTCGAGCCGCGTCTCGTGCAACCGCACCTCGACGAGCGGGTTGATCTCCTTGATGGAGTCGCGCGCCGACTGCGCCTTCGGCCGGCCGATGTCGGACTGGCCGTGGATGACCTGGCGCTGCAGGTTCGACTCGTCGACCACGTCGAAATCGACGATGCCGAGCGTGCCCACTCCGGCTGCCGCCAGGTACAGCAGCGCTGGAGCACCGAGCCCGCCTGCACCGATCACCAGCACCTTCGCGTTCTTCAGCCGCTTCTGACCCGCCATCCCGACGTCCGGGATGATGAGGTGGCGGCTGTAGCGCTCCACCTCCTCCTTGGTCAGCTCGGCTGCCGGCTCAACGAGCGGCGGAAGCGCCATGGTTCGAACTCCTCGGTTCGGTCGTCGTGCGTCATCGGTGATTCCCGTCTTGTGACAACGTCACGACCGGGTGCTGTCTTCCCGGTGTCCAGCCTGCCACCGACCGGCCTCCACCGCGTCCCACATGCCGGCAACGGCCTGGGCGACAGCATCCGGGGCCTCGATCTGCGCGACGTGGCCGACGCCCGGGAGCATCAGCAACCGCGATCCCCGCATGACGGACACCGTGCGCCGGGCGAGCCGGGGTGCCACGAGCCTGTCCCGGTCCCCCCACACCACCAGCGTCGGCGCCTGCACCCGGGCCGCCCTCGCCCACAGCGACTCGCCGAACAGCCAGCTCGCCACCATCGCCTTCCCGGTGAGCTCCGTGGCCTCCCGCGCCCACTCGAGGCGGGCGCGGGCCTCGAACTCCTCGGCGGCCTCGGCGAGCCGGTCCTCCGACACCGCGCTCGGGTCGCCGAAGCACAACCGGACCATCTGCTCGGCACGGTCGCGGGCGTTCGGCACCGTCATTCCCGCCCTGGCCCATCGGCCGATCCCGGGCACCATCGCGAGCAGCATCCGGGGGTCCGACACCCGCCGCGGGTCGGGCCTGCGGTCCGGCATCGCCGGAGAGATCAGGGTGAGCGTGCGGACGAGCTCGGGGCGCCGTGCCGCGACGGTGAGCGCGATGGCACCGCCGAAGGAGTTGCCGAGCAGGTGGACCGGATGACCGCGCCCGGCCAGGAAACACAACAACGCATCGGCATGGCCTGCCGGGGTGTAGTCGCGCGAAGCCAGCGGGCGGGACAGCCCGAACCCGGGCAGGTCGATGGCGGTTCCGGCGGCTCGGGTGCTCAGGAGGCTCGCGACGTCCGTCCAGTTGGTGGCCGAGCCGGAGAGCCCGTGGACGTACACGGCGTCGACGTCGTCGGCGCCTGGTGTCTCGCGCACGTGCAGCGTCACGCCACCGGATGTGACATCACGACCCGGCCACGGCTGCCGGCGCGGATCCCGCGCGGGCATCGTGGCCGGATCGGCAAGCGGGAGTCCGTCCGGGAGCACCCGGGCGGGGCTCGCCCGGGTGACGAGCGGGCGAACGAGTGCGTACACGGCGGAGGACACCAGTTGAGCAATACCTGACGGGCCCCGCCGTGGCCACCCCAGAGCAGGGCGGCTCCACCGGTGGACGGCGCAGGACAGCCCGAGTGCCATACCCCCCTGTCGTATTTTCGGATGCAGTGGCGCTACCCAATCGGCTCCCAGCCGTTGTACGGACGTAAGCGAGGGGAGGCGGCGGATGAACGCAGCGTTGCGATTGTCGGGTTACACGGCAGTGCTGGCGCTGGTCTTCGCGGCGGCGTGGGGCGTCGGCGCAGCCGTGGGCGCGCCCCCACCGGTGGCTCCCGTGGCATCTGCCGTCCCCCACACCGCCATGGGAGCCGGCACCGCCGACGACGGACACGCCCACCGGCACGGCGCGGCCAAGGTCGACTCCGCCGGCCTCGTGGCGACGGCGGCCGGCTACACGTTCGTCCCCAAGCTCACGACCTACCGGCCGGGGGTGCCCGCGGAACTCGCCTTCACGATCACCGGTTCGGACCGCAGGCCCGTCACCAGGTTCGACGTCGAGCACGAGAAGCAGATGCACCTCATCCTCGTGCGCCGCGACAGCGCCTGGTACCAGCACCTGCACCCCACCTTCGGCCCCGACGGGGTCTGGCGCGTGCCGCTCATACTCCCCGTGCCCGGGATCTATCGCGTGTACGCCGACTTCGCCCCCACGGGCGGCCCCCCGCTCGTGCTCGGCACCGACCTGTTCGCGCCGGGTGACTTCGACCCCGTGGCGTTCCCTCCGTCCCGGGTGGCGCAGGTGGGCGGTTACCAGGTGCGTCTCGACGGCGAGCTCGTTCCCGGCAGCCCATCGCAGGTCTTCGCCACCGTCAGCCGGGACGGCGCCGCCGTCACCGACCTCGAGCCCTACCTGGGTGCCTTCGGCCACCTCGTCGCCCTGCGCCAGAGCGACCTCACGTACCTGCACGTCCATCCGGACGCCGCCACCCCGGCTCCCACCGACCGCTCCGGACCGGGCATCGCCTTCACGACCGAGGTGCCCTCGGCCGGCACTTACCGGCTCTTCCTCGACTTCCGGCACGCAGGCACCGTCCGTACCGCGGAGTTCACCGTCACGACGAGGGAGGTGCCGTGAGCGAGCTCTCGACACAGCCCCGCCGGCGCAGCGAGGCACCGCGATGAGTGCCACCGCGGAGGACGCGGCCACCGTCGCAACGCCTGCGGAGATCCGCCGCATCGATCTGAGCATCGGGGGCATGACCTGCGCGTCCTGCGCCAACCGGGTGGAGCGCAAGCTCAACGAGCTCGACGGCGTCACGGCGTCGGTCAACTACGCCACCGAGAAGGCGCGCGTCGACTACCCGGCCGGAATGGAGACGGCGCAGCTGGTGGCGCAGGTGGAGGCGGCAGGCTACACGGCGCGGCTCCCCTCCCCGTCGCCCGAGCCCGGCGCACGGCAGGCGGAGGGCGCCGACCCTGCGCGCGCTCTGCGCCGGCGGCTGGTGCTGTCGGCAGCCCTCGCCGTGCCCGTGATCGCGCTCGCGATGGTGCCGTCGCTGCAGTTCACCTACTGGCAGTGGATCTCGCTGACGCTCGCCGCGCCCGTCGTGGCGTGGGGTGCGTGGCCCTTCCACCGAGCGGCGTTGGCGAACTTGCGCCACGGCGCCGCCACGATGGACACGCTCGTGTCGATGGGGACGCTCGCCGCGCTGGGCTGGTCCCTGTACGCGTTGCTGCTCGGCACGGCGGGAGTGCCGGGTATGACCCACCCGTTCGCCCTCACCGCCCCGCCCGGCGGCGGGGCCGGCGCGATCTACCTCGAAGTCGCCGCGGGGGTCACGACCTTCATCCTCGCCGGGCGCTACATCGAGGCCCGCTCCAAGCGCCGGGCGGGGGCGGCCCTGCGGGCGCTGCTCGACCTGGGCGCGAAGGACGTCGCCGTGCTCCGGGCCGGGTCCGAGGTGCGCGTCGCGATCGACCGGCTCGCCGTCGGCGATCGCTTCGTCGTGCGGCCGGGCGAGACGATCGCCACGGACGGCGCGGTGGAGGACGGCAGCTCCGCCGTCGACGCCTCGATGGTCACCGGGGAGTCCGTGCCGGTCGAGGTGCGGCCCGGCGCCACCGTGGTCGGCGGCTGTGTCAATGCCGGGGGCCGGCTCGTCGTGCGGGCCACGCGCGTGGGCGCCGACGCCCAGCTCGCGAGGATGGCCCAGCTCGTCGAAGATGCGCAGAACGGCAAGGCGGAGATGCAGCGCCTCGCCGACCGTGTCTCCGGGTACTTCGTCCCGGTCGTGATCGCCATCGCTGCGGCGACGCTGGGATTCTGGCTGGGCGCGGGCGGCGGCGCTGCGGCCGCCGTCACCGCAGCGGTCGCCGTACTGATCATCGCCTGCCCGTGTGCGTTGGGGCTGGCCACGCCGACGGCGCTCCTGGTCGGCACCGGACGCGGCGCGCAGCTCGGAATCCTCATCAAGGGCCCGGAGGCGCTGGAGTCGACCCGCCGCGTCGACACCGTGCTGCTGGACAAGACCGGCACGGTCACCACCGGCGTCATGACGATGCGCGAGGTGCGCACAGCGGGCGGCGTGGACGCCGACACCGCGCTGCGTCTCGCCGGGGCCGTCGAGGCTGCCTCCGAACACCCGATCGGCCGCGCGATCGCCGCGGCCGCCGAGGCGGCGACCGGAGCACTCCCCGGGGTGGCCGAGTTCGACAGCCTTCCCGGGCTCGGCGTCCGCGGCGTGGTCGCCGAACTCGTCACCGGGGGTACGGCGGAGGAGGTGGTGGCGCACGCCGTGCTCGTCGGCAAACCGTCGCTGCTCGCGGAACACGACATCGCGCTGCCCGCCGACCTCGTGACGGCTCAGGAGGCGGCCGAGGGCGAGGGCCACACGGCCGTCGCTGTCGCCTGGGACGGCGTCGCGCGGGCACTGATCCTCGTCGGCGACGCGGTCCGGCCCACCAGCGCCGACGCGGTGCGTGCGCTGCAGAAGCTGGGACTCACGGTGATGGTCGTCAGCGGCGAC
>DASYES010000061.1:0-5883 GCA_036498885.1 Pseudonocardia sp. | reverse complement strand
ATTCCACTGGGCGGGCAGCTCGGCAGTGCGGGAAGGAAGCGTGTCGGTCACCGCTCAAGTCTACGAGCCGCAGTCGACCCGGTTCCCCGCGCACCCGTACGTGCGGGCGGGAGCAGCAGGGCGTGCAGACGGTGGAAACCGAGCACGGGGGCGAGCCGGCGCTGCCGCACGAGACGCAGGTCCAGCGCCCGTACCCGGCCGAGGGAGGGCTCGTAGACCCGCCACGAGTCGGGGCCCTGCACACCGACCGCCATGACGTAGTGCCGTGGAACGACCGACCCGACGAGCATCGGCACGGGACGGCCGGTCGCGAGTGTGGCACCCGCTTCGTCGAGAGCGGCGGCGAGGTCGGCGGCCGATGTGTCGTCCACCAGCCGCACCCGGTACGGCCCCGCGCCGGGGGCATTGCGCCGCAACCACCGCACCATTCCCCACGGGGTGGTCCCGAGCGCACGGGGCCAGAAGCGGTTGGTCTCGCGGTGTACCTGGCGCTGACGCTCGTCGTAACGGGTGCCGAAGCCGGTGGCGACCTCCGTGGTCACGCCCACGGATCCGGTGGCCGCTCCCAGCACCCGCTCGCCGTCGAGGCGCTGCGTCTCGCCGGGGTCGGCCCACGCGGCCAGCGCGACGAGCACGGCGCTGCCACAGGCCGTGCGATCCGCCTGGTCGAGCCGGACGCCGCCGCGGCGCTGCTCCCCGACCTGCTCGGAGAGCAGCGGCCTGCGACCCCCGGCCAGCGGAAGCACCTGCGCGACGCGGCCCGGCTTGCGCATGCCGCGCCCTACGAGCGACTGGATCCGCCGCACCACTCCGCACACCGTCCGCATGTCCGCGATCCTCCCTGCGGGTGGCCGATCGCGCACTCCCTCGTCATCCCGGCCTCTACGCCAGGACCGGGCCGTCACTTCGTGCGCGTCAGCGCCTTCGACCACAGCTCCGCACCGTCCTGCGCGCGAAGCGTCACCCGCAGCTCCTCGCCGCCCCGGGCGACCTCGACCTCACCGAAGTGCTGGAAGCCCTCCATCGGCGAGGCGTTCGCGGCCGGGGGTGCCCGCACGTACGCCACCTCGGGGCCGAACGTCGAGTCCATCGCGTTGGGCCCGAACGCGCCGGCGTTCAGCGGGCCGGAGACGAACTCCCAGAACTCGTCGAACTCCGTGAAGGCCGCGCGGGCAGGCGAGTAGTTGATGGCCGCCGTGTAGTGCACATCGGCGGTCAGCCAGACGACGTTGCGCACTTTGCGCTTCTTCAGCTCGGTCAGCACCCAGGCGATCTCCGCCTCACGGCCGCTCGGCGGCCCGGCGACGCCGTTGGCGACGGCCTCCCACGCGGTGCCGTCGGGAACCTGGATGCCGATCGGCATGTCCGACGCGACGATCTTCCACGTGGCCTTCGCCGAGTCGAGCGCGTCGACCAGCCACTTCGCCTGCTTCTCGCCGAGAATCCGCTCCATCGGGGCGGTGTTCGCGTCGTTCGCGTCGCGGTAGGTCCGCATGTCGATCACGAAGACCTCGACGTGCGGGCCGTAGGGCAGCCGCCGGTAGACGCGCCCGTCCACCGCGCGGCGCGGGTCCAGCGGCACCCACTCGTGGAACGCCTGGAACGCCCGCTTCGCGAGCACGTCGACGCGCTTCTCGGTGTACTGGGCGTCGGTGATCACCTCGCCGGGGTACCAGTTGTTGAGGACCTCGTGGTCGTCCCACTGTGCGATCTGGGGCACGGCCGCGGTGAACGCCCGCACGTTCTCGTCGAGCTGGTTGTAGGCGTGCTGCCCGCGATACTCGGCAAGCGTCTCGGCGACCTTGGACTTCTCGGGAGTCACGATGTTGCGCCACGTCCGGCCGTCGGGCAGCTTGACGGACTCCGTGAGCGGATTGTCGGCGTAGATCGTGTCGCCGCTGTGGATGAAGAAGTCGGGGGCACGGTCGGCCATCGCTTGGTAGATCCGCATTCCGCCGAGGTCCGGGTTGATCCCCCAGCCCTGCCCGACCACATCACCCGACCAGAGGAAGCGGACGCGATCGCGCTTGCCGGGCAGCGTCCGGAACGAGCCGCTCACCGGCTCGCTCACGCTCCGGCCGTCGAGGTCCTCCGCCGTGACGCGGTAGTGCACCGTCCGCCCCTCGCCGGGCACGCGCAGCTTGCCGGTGAAGTCCGTGTCCGGCGTGAGGACGGGTCCGCGGATCGTGCGTGAGCGGCGGAAGTCGGCGTCGGCGGACACCTCGACGACCATGCGCGACGGCCGGTCGGCACGGGCCCAGACCAGCCCGGACCCCGCCACCACGTCCCCGGACTGGACACCGTGGGTGAGCACGGGGCGGTCGGGGCGGGCAAGGGCCGGAGCGGCGAACGCAGGAGCGGCGGTGCCCAGCGGGACGGCCGCCGCGAGCCCGCCGATCGCGGCGGTGCGGAGCAGGGTGCGCCGGTCGACGGCGTGGTGGGAGCGCATGATGGCATGTAATCCGATCGGGTGAACCGGACGCCGGATCGTGAAGGGGACGCGCAGGTGAACTCTGATCTACCGGCGGCCGGCGTCACTCCGCGTGCGGTGCTCCCCGCCGGTCCAGCCTCCACGACACGAGCGCCACCACGATCGCCCCGGCCGCCAGCAGCACGCCGAGGTAGGCCGGTGCGGTGAAGCCCCACCCCGCCCCGATCGCCAGGCCGCCGAGCGCAGGCCCCAGTGAGTTGCCGACGTTGAACGCCGAGGTGTTGGTGGCGCTCGCCAGCGTCGGAGCGGCGCCCGCCAGCGCGAACACCCGCGCGTTCAGCGGGGCGCCCGCGATGAACGCGATGGCACCCAGCAGCACGACCAGCCCGACGACGACCACCGGCTCCCGGGCGAACACTCCGACCAGTCCGAGCAGCACCCCCGCGCTCGCGAGACCGCCGAACAGGGTGGGCCACGGGTACGGATCGGCGAGCCGGCCACCGATCACCACGCCGACGAGGCTCCCGAGCCCGAACCCGAGAAGCACAGCAGGCACCCACCGCTCCTCGATTCCCGCGACCTCGGTGAGCAACGGCGCGACATAGCTGAACGCGCCGATCATGGCCGACTGGTACAGCGCCGTGGTGCCCAGCGCGAGCCACAACCTTCCGTGCCGGAACGCGGCGAGCTCGGCCGCCACCCGCGGCGCGGCCCCGTGCTCCGTGCCGGACGGGACGCTCAGCACCACGCCGAGCGCACTCGCCGCGGCCAGCGCGCCGACCGCCCAGAACGCCGAGCGCCAGCCGAACTGTTGGCCCACGAGCGTGCCCAGCGGCACCCCGGCGACGTTCGCGACCGTGAGGCCGCCGAGAAGCACGGCCAGCGACCTGGCCCGCAGCTGCGGCACCACCACCGACACCGTGACGACGGCCGCGACAGCCCAGAACGCCCCGGTCGCCACCGCTGTGACCACGCGGGCGGCGAGCAGGACCCCGTACTGCGGCGCGAGAGCGCTGACCACGTGCCCGACGACGAACACGCCGAGGGCGGCCAACAGCGTGGTGCGCCGCGGTTGCCGCAGCGTCAGCACCGCCATCGCGGGAGCGCCGACGATCATCCCGACCGCGAACGCCGAGATCAGGTAGCCCGCCTCGGGGATACCGACCCGGAGGTCGGCCGCCAGCTGCGGCAGCAGCCCGGCGATCATGAACTCGCTGGTGCCGAGCGCGAAGATGCTCAGCGCCAGCACCGGGACGACTCGCGGAATGCGAGCAGGCTGCGACAGCGCAGCGACAGCGGACACGTTCCCCCCTGGATGCCGGTCGTCGTATTCGTGACAACCCTTGGGTGACGTCCGCCGATTCCGGCACCGCGGACACGGCGTGCGGATCCTTCTGATCTCCACGTCGAGATCGTCGGGATGCCGCGGCTCTGAGGCGCAGGTCAGCTCGCAGGCGCGGATTGGCTCACCAGCCGCAGCTGCGTGAACGCCAGCGCGCCCTCGGCCCCGCCCTCGTAGCCGTAGCCGCTCGCGTCGAGCCCGCCGAGCGGAGCGTCCGGCAGCGAGGGCGCCATCTGGTTGATGCCGATGTTGCCGGCCTTCAGCCGCTCCACCGCGATCTCGCGCCGGGTGAGCGAGTCGGTGAAGACGTAGGCCGCGAAGGCATACTCCGGTGCATTGGCCGGCTCGACGGCCTCGTCGAAGTCATCGAACGCGACGACCGCCGCGATCGGCCCGAACGGCTCCTCTGACATGAGGTCCGCATCGTGCGGCACGCCCGCCAGAACCGTGGGCTCGTCGGCGTGGCTCCGGCGGCGGATGGCCGTCGGCGTGAATACAGTGCGACGCATGACCCGGATTGATCCTCAGGTCCGCGCCTTCCTCACCGAGGGCACCCGCACCGGCAAGCTCGGCTTCGTCGCTGCCAACGGCCGAGCGCTCGTGGCGCCCGTGTGGTTCCTGGTGGAAGGCCCCGACGAGGCCCCCGAACTGGTGTTCAACACCGGGAAGAACACCGCCAAGGGACGCGCCGTGGCCCGCGACCCCCGCCTCACGCTCTGCGTCGACCTGCCGGAGCCGCCGTACGGGTACGTGCAGGTCCAAGGCGAGGTGGCGGTCTCCGAGGACCCCGACGAACTCCTCCGCACCGCCACCGCGATCGCCGCCCGATATGTGGGCGAGGAGCGGGCCGAGGACTTCGGGAAGCGCAACGCCGGACCGGGCGAGCTCGTGGTGCGCCTGCGGCCGACGAAGGTGATCGCCGAGTTCAACATCATCGGCGGCTGACCGCGCCAGGGCGCCGGCGGAGATCAGGACCGCCTCGACTGGTCGCCCGCCTGGACTAGGCCGTGTTGAGGAAGTACTGAGCGATGGGCTTCGTGATCCAGATCGTTCCTGGCAAGGCGCCGCTCCGAGCCGTCGTACCTGGTGTACCCGGTTGGGGCGGCAACGCCGTGAGGGGCGGTCTGGGCGCGAAGACCGCGATGAGGGGCTTTCTCGACACAGCCTAGACCCCGCGCTCGCTGTCCCACCCATCGGCGAGGCGGCTGATCTTCTCTGAGTAGTCGCGGGCGGCGACCGCCGGGTCGGCGGCCCGCCCGGCCGCCAGCCCGATCAGGAACGCTGTGACCGGCGCGCCCGGTCGGCTGACGCCGTGGGCGACGTCCGAGGTCAGATCGAGGACCATGTCGACCGTGGC
Source organism: Pseudonocardia sp. (assembly GCA_036498885.1). GTDB lineage: Bacteria > Actinomycetota > Actinomycetes > Mycobacteriales > Pseudonocardiaceae > Pseudonocardia. Next base: position 753 of record DASYES010000061.1, on the reverse strand, counting down.
GGCGCTGTCCACCGCCCCTTCCAGCCCCAGTTCCTGGGACACGGCGTCGACCCACTCGGACAGGGCTTTGGCATCACTGCTCGGGCTCACGACGAGGACCCTATGGCATGGGCTCCGGGTACGCCCGCCGCCTCGATCAGCCGAACAGCGCGGGGATCTTGATCACGAGCTGGTACAGCCCGTAGCCGAGGGGAACGACCACCCACAGCCACGCGATCACCGCGATCACCCACTGCAGCGGGCCCCACGCGTCGCTCGGCTTGCCGGTCGCCTGCCCCGCAGCGCTCATCTCTCCGGCCGTGCTCATGCCTGCGCTCCCGCCTTCGACGCCGACTCCAGGGTCGGCTCGTGGAACTTCTGGTTCACAGGCTTGATCATCTCGTTGCAGATGAACCCGATCACCAGCAGCCCGATCATGATCATGAACGCGGTGGTGTAGCGGCCGGGCCCCTGCACGCCCGCGTCGATCTGGGCGTCCGCGATCGCGTTCACGATGAGCGGGCCAAGCACACCGGCCGTGGACCATGCGGTGAGCAGGCGCCCGTGGATCGCACCCACCTGGTAGGTGCCGAACAGGTCGCGCAGGTACGCCGGCGCTGTGGAGAAGCCCGCGCCGTAGAACGACAGGATGAGGATCGCGCAGACCAGGAACACGACCCTGTTGGTGTTCGTCATCAGCGTGACCGTGAGGTACAGCAGCGCGCCGACACCCAGGTAGATCCGGTACATGTTCTTGCGGCCCAGGTAGTCCGA
>DASYES010000060.1:0-11627 GCA_036498885.1 Pseudonocardia sp. | reverse complement strand
CATCACCAGCAGCGAAGCCATCCACCTCGACGAGGTGCCGGACCGGATCGTGATCCTCGGTGGCGGGGTGATCGGCGTCGAGTTCGCCTCGGTGTTCAAGAGCTTCGGCTCCGAGGTCACCATCGTCGAGGCGCTGCCCCGGCTCGTCCCCAACGAGGACGAGTTCGCCTCCAAGCTCCTCGAGCGGGCCTTCCGCCGTCGCAAGATCACGTTCAAGACCGGCGTCAGGTTCACCGGTGCCAAGCAGACCGAGGACACCGTCACCGTCTCGCTCGAGTCCGGCGAGGAGATCGATGCCGATCTGCTGCTGGTCGCGGTGGGTCGCGGTCCCAACACCGCCGACGCCGGTTTCGAGGAGGCCGGGGTGGCGATGGAGCGCGGTTTCGTGCTCGCCGACGAGCGACTGCGCACCAACCTGCCGAACGTCTTCGCCCTCGGCGACATCGTGCCAGGGCTGCAGCTCGCCCACCGCGGGTTCGCCCAGGGCATCTTCCTCGCGGAGGACATCGCGGGCCTCAACCCGCCGGCGATCGACGAGGCCGGCATCCCCCGCGTCACCTACTGCGAGCCCGAGGTCGCGTCCGTCGGGCTCACCGAGGCGCAGGCCAAGGACAAGTACGGCGAGATCCAAACCCTGACCTACGACCTCGCGGGCAACGGCAAGAGCCAGATCCTGCAGACACAAGGCGCAATCAAGCTGATCAAGGCCGGGGCTACGGGCACACCAGGTCCCGTCATCGGCATCCACATGGTCGGCGCCCGCGTCGGCGAACTCATCGGCGAAGCCCAGCTGGTCTACAACTGGGACGCACAGGCCGAGGACGTCGCTGCGCTGGTGCACGCCCATCCCACCCAGAACGAGGCGTTCGGCGAGGCCCACCTCGCGCTGGCCGGCAAGCCGCTGCACAGCCATTCGTGACCAGGCGCAGCCGACCGCTGCTCCGGCCACCCGAACCCGAACCGCAGGAAGAGGAGCTCCGACCCGATATGGCCTTCTCCGTCCAGATGCCCGCCCTCGGTGAGAGCGTCACCGAGGGCACCGTCACCCGGTGGCTCAAGCAGGAGGGGGACCGTGTCGAGGTCGACGAGCCGTTGCTCGAGGTCTCCACCGACAAGGTCGACACCGAGATCCCCTCGCCAGCCGCGGGCGTGCTGCAGCGCATCGTCGCCGCCGAGGACGAGACGGTCGAGGTCGGCGGCGAGCTCGCAGTGATCGGCGACGGCTCGGGCTCCGGAACCGACTCGGGCGGCGACGTCGGGGGCAGCCAGGCCCCTGCAGAGTCCGCCGCCGAGGAGGCGGCCGCAGCCGAGCCGGCGCAGGCCCATGCGGCACCGTCCGACGAGCCCCAGGCCGCCCCGCGGGCCGAGACCACGTCCACCGGCAAGGGCACCGCGATCACGATGCCGGAGCTCGGTGAGAGCGTCACCGAAGGGACCGTCACCCGCTGGCTCAAGCAGGTGGGCGACTCGGTCGAGGTCGACGAGCCGCTGCTCGAGGTCTCCACCGACAAGGTCGACACCGAGATCCCCTCCCCCATCGCCGGCACGCTCCTCGAGATCACCGCAGGTGAGGACGACACGGTCGATGTCGGAGGCCAGCTCGCCGTGATCGGCGACGCGTCCGCCGCCCCCGACAAGAGCGCTCCTGCCCAGGAGAAGCCCGCTGCGCAGGAGAAGCAGGCCCCCGCGCCGGAGCCGGCGAAGCAGGCTGCTCCCGAGCCCGAGGCGGAGCAGCCCTCCACCAACGGCAAGGTCTCCGCCCAGGCGGTCGAGCAGGCCGAGGAGCAGGCAGAGCGCGACGAGCTGGTGGCCGACGAGCCCCGGCGGCCCGAGGGCGGCGACGCCGGTCGCGGAGCCCCGTACGTCACACCGCTGGTGCGCAAGCTGGCCTCGGAGCACGACGTCGACCTCTCCAGGATCACCGGCACGGGCGTGGGCGGCCGCATCCGCAAGCAGGACGTGCTTGCCGCTGCCGAGTCGCGCAAGCCGGCTCCGGAGCCCGAGCGCGCACCCGCGCCGGCCGCTGCCGCCGCGCCGCCGGCGAGCGCACAGTCCGCGCCCACGCGGATGCCGAAGCCCTCCCCCGACGGCCCGCAGCCCGGCACCACGGTGAAGATGCCGCGGCTGCGGCAGGTGATCGCGCAGCGGATGACCGAGTCGCTGCGGGTGTCGGCCCAGCTCACCACCGTGCAGGAAGTGGACGTCACCCACATCGCCCGGCTCCGGGCTCGCGCCAAGGCCGAGTTCGAGCGGCGCGAGGGCGTGAAGCTGACGTTCCTGCCGTTCTTCGTCAAGGCGGCCGTGGAGGCGTTGAAGGCCTTCCCGCAGGTCAACGCGTCGATCAACGAGGAGACCAAGGAGGTCGTCTACCACGGCGCCGTGCACATGGCGATCGCGGTGGACACTCCCCGCGGGCTGCTCGTCCCGGTGATCAAGAACGCGGAGGACCTGAACCTCGCCGGCCTGGCCCGGCGGATCGCCGACGTGGCCGAGCGCACCCGGTCCAACAAGATCGGCCCGGACGAGCTGTCGGGCGGCACGTTCACCGTCACCAACATCGGCAGCGCGGGTGCGCTCTTCGACACCCCGATCATCAACCAGCCGCAGGTCGCCATCCTCGGCACCGGCAAGATCACGAAGCAGCCCGCGGTGGTCACCGGGCCCGACGGCGAGGACTCCATCGCCATCCGTTCGGTGTGTTATCTGCCACTCACCTACGACCACCGTCTCGTCGACGGGGCAGACGCGGGCCGTTTCGTCAGCGCGATCAAGGCACGCCTCGAGGAAGGTGCGTTCGAGACCGACCTCGGGCTCTGACCCGCTCACCCGCACGGGGCGCGCGCCCGACTCGCGCGCTCCGTCGGGTTCGGCGAGGATCACCGCGTGCGTATCGTCGTCGCCGGCTCGTCCGGCCTGATCGGAACCTCGCTCGTGGCCCATCTCCGGGCCACGGGTCACGAGGTGCTGCGTCTGGTGCGGCGGCCCGCTGCCGCACCGGACGAGCGGAGCTGGGACCCACCGGCGGGCCGCATCGACGACGGCACGTTCGACGGCGTCGACGCGGTGGTCAACCTGGCAGGGGCCGGGATCGCCGACCGCCCGTGGAGCGGTGCACGCAAGCAACTCCTGCGCGACAGCCGCAACGTGCCCACCGATGTGCTCGCAGGCGCCGTCGCCGACCACGGTGTGCCGGCCCTGCTCAACGCGTCGGGCATCAACTACTACGGGGACACCGGCTCCGACGTGGTCGACGAGACGGCACCACTGGGCGCGGGGTTCCTCGCCGAGGTATGCCGTGACTGGGAGGCCGCCACCGCACCGGCCGCCGTGGCCGGTGCACGGGTCGTCCTGCTGCGATCAGCTGCGGTGCTGTCGCCGCGGGGCGGCCTTCTGGGCAGGCTGCGGCCGCTGTTCTCGCTGATGCTCGGCGGCCGCATCGGCACCGGCGAGCAGGCGTTCCCCTGGATCTCCCTCGACGACGAGGTCGGAGCCGTGCGGTTCCTGCTGGAACGCTCCGACGTGTCGGGGCCGGTCAACCTCGCAGGCCCCGAGCCGGTCACGAACGCCGAGTTCACCATGGCCCTGTCCGAGGTGCTGCGCCGGCCCGCCCCGTTCACCGTGCCGGCCTTCGCCCTACGAGCCGCCCTTGGCCAGATGGCCGAGGAACTGGTGCTCACCGGGCCGATGGCCGTGCCAGGGGTGCTGCAGAAGCACGGCTACCAGTTCCGCCACACCACCGTGCGCGACGCGCTGGCCGCAGCGCTCGACCGCTGACCCGCCCCCCGCGAGTCGCCCGAATCCCGCCCGCGAGTCGCCCGGTTCCCGTGGGTCATTCGCCCTCACCAACCTGGCGCTGTCCCCGGCCGGGCGATCCCGGGCGTAGCGTAAGAATCATGGGTATGCGCCACACCGGCCGGTCCTGCCGCCGCACCACCGACCCCGTCCGGATCGACCGGCTGGGCACCGTCGACTACGTGTCCGCGTGGGACATGCAGCGCGCCAACGCCGACGCCCGGCGCGAGGGCACCGGACCGGACGTGCTGATGCTGCTGGAGCACCCGTCCGTCTACACCGCGGGTAAGCGCACCCGCCCCGAGGACCGGCCCACCGACGGCACCCCCGTCATCGACGTCGACCGCGGCGGCCGTATCACCTGGCACGGCCCCGGCCAGCTCGTCGGCTACCCCATCGTGGCGCTGACCGAGCCGCTCGACGTCGTCGACTTCGTGCGGCGGCTGGAGGAGGCCCTGATCCGCGTGGCCCATGATCTCGGGCTCACCGCGGCGGGCCGGATCGACGGCCGCAGTGGCGTCTGGCTGCCCGCCGACGACATCCGCCCGGAGCGCAAGATCGGTGCGATCGGCGTGCGCGTACAGCGTGGGATCACGCAGCACGGCTTCTCGTTCAACTGCGATCCCGACCTCACCGAGTTCGACCGGATCGTGCCCTGCGGCATCACCGACGCCGGAACCAGCTCGCTCTCACTGGAGCTGGGCAGATCCGTCAGCGTGGCGGACGTACGGGAAGCGGCCGCCGACGCCGTCACGGCCGCACTGGACGGAACGTTGCCCGTGGTCGAGCACGTCGTGCCGCGGGTGGCCGCCCCTGCCGGCCTCGACCTGCAGCTGCATCCGTCGTTGCGCTGAGCGAGCTCAGCCTGTGCCCTCGGGCGGGCCGGAGCGGTCGTCGGACGATTCGGACAGCCCCCGGCGTCCGACGGGCCGCGCCGCACCGAACGCGATTCCGAGCGCCACCCCGATGGCGATGCCGAACGCCACGTTCCCGGCGAGGACGCCGAAGACAGCTCCGACCGCCATCCCCACCGCTATCACCGTGCCCATCGCGGTGCCGCTCGTGCAGTGCGGGTGCTCGTCCATGGCGCTATCGTAATCTGTAATTCCGAATATCCGAGGTAACGAGTGCACGACCAATCCCTGCCGGAGCGGCTCGCCGAACTCGAGCGCCGCATCGAGGCGCTCGAACACGGCGAACCGCCGACCGGACCACCGGCCGTCGCGGACGGCTCGGGCAGCGTCCGTTACTCCGGTGACGTGCACCTGCACGGCGACGTCGTCTGGGAGATCGCCCTCGACGCCGGCGCCGTTCTCAGCCTGGACGACGGCCCCCGGGTGGCGGTGCTCGCAGCGCTCGGCCACCCGGCCCGGGCCCGCATCGTCCGGAGCCTGCTCACCGACGGCGCGCACAGCACGGCCGCCCTGCAGACGGCGGCCGACCTGGCCTCGACAGGCCAGCTCTACCACCACCTGCGCTCCCTGACCCACTCCGGGCTCGTGGAGCAGGACGGCCGGGGGTCCTACCGGATCGCACCCCGCGCCGTGGTGCCGGCACTGGTGCTACTGAGCGCGGCCGCCGACGTCGCGGGGCAGCTCAGGTAGGGACCGAACCTGCCTCAGCGCAGCTGAGGAACGACCTCGGACGCGATCAGCTCGATCTGGTCGATGTCGGCGAGGTCGAGAAGCTGCAGGTAGATCCGCGTGATGCCGGTCTTCTCCCGCCACTGCCCCAGCCGGTCGACGATCTCGGCCACCGTGCCGGCCAGCCCGTCCGCCCGGAGCTCGTCGACCTTGCGGCCGATCGTCACGCAGCGGTTGGTCACCTCGGCGTCGTCACGCCCCACGGCGATGGTGTGCGCGGCGGAGAGGACCAGCTCGGCAGGGTCGCGGCCGATCTCCCGGCACGCAGCTGCGACGCGCTCGAACTGGGCGGCGATGACGTCCGGCGAGCTGAAGGCGACGTTGAACTCCGTGGCGAACCGGGCGGCGAGGGCAGGCGTGCGCTTCGGGCCGTGGCCGCCGACGATCAGCGGCGGCTGCGGCTGCTGCACCGGCTTCGGCAGGGCGGGCGAGTCGGTGACCGTGTAATGGGTGCCTGCGAAGGAGTAGCGATCGCCCGGCAGCGTCCGCCACAGGCCGGTGACGATCTCCAGCTGCTCCTCGAGGCGGTCGAACCGCTCCCGCAGCCCGGGGAACGGAATGCCGTATGCGGCGTGCTCGGCCTCGAACCATCCGGCGCCCAGGCCCAGCTCCACGCGCCCGCCGGACATCTGGTCGACCCCGGCCACGGCGATCGCCAGCGGCCCCGGGAGCCGGAACGTCGCCGAGTTGACGAGCGTGCCCAGCCGGAGCCGCGACGTGTCGCGCGCCAGCCCGGCCAGGGTGATCCAGGCGTCGCTCGGACCCGGCTCGCCGGACACCTCACCCATCTTCAGGTAGTGGTCGGACCGGAAGAACGCGTCGTAGCCCGCGTCCTCGGTTGCCCTGGCGACCCGCAGCAGGTCATCGTAGGAGGCCCCCTGCTGAGGCTCGGTGAAGATCCTGAAGTCCATTGGGGAACGCTAACCCCTCACCCGACGGCCCCACGGCGTGAGTGCCCCGCCGGGCGCCGCACGTCACATGGGAGGAGATCGCGCCGTTCGGCTTCGGCGTAGCCTGACGTACGTGACGATCGCACCGGAGGGCCGCAAGCTCCTGCGCCTCGAGGTCCGCAACAGCGAGACCCCGATCGAGCGCAAGCCGCCGTGGATCCGCACCCGCGCCCGCACGGGGCCGCAGTACACCGAGCTGAAGGGCCTGGTGCGATCCGGCGGCCTGCACACGGTGTGCGAGGAGGCCGGCTGCCCCAACATCTACGAATGCTGGGAGGACCGCGAAGCCACGTTCCTCATCGGCGGGGAACAGTGCACGCGGCGGTGCGACTTCTGCCAGATCGACACGGGCAAGCCGGCCGAGCTCGACACCGACGAACCGCGCCGCGTCGCAGAGTCGGTGCGCACGATGGGCCTGCGCTACTCCACGGTCACGGGCGTGGCCCGCGACGACCTCGAGGACGGCGGGGCGTGGCTCTACGCCGAGACCGTCCGCCAGATCCACGGCCTCAACCCGGGCACCGGCGTCGAGCTGCTGATTCCCGACTTCAACTCGATCGACGACCAGCTCGCCGAGGTGTTCGGTTCCCGGCCCGAGGTGCTCGCGCACAACCTGGAGACGGTGCCGCGGATCTTCAAGCGGATCCGTCCCGCCTTCCGCTACGAGCGTTCCCTCGACGTGATCAGCAAGGCCAGGGCGGCGGGCCTGGTCACCAAGTCCAACCTCATCCTGGGCATGGGTGAGACGCCGGAGGAGGTCGTCTCCGCGCTGCGCGACCTGCACGACGCCGGGTGCGAGATCATCACGATCACCCAGTACCTGCGCCCCTCGCTCCGCCACCACCCGGTGGAGCGGTGGGTGAAGCCGGAGGAGTTCGTCGAGCACTCCGCGGCCGCGGAGGAGCTCGGGTTCGCCGGGGTGATGGCCGGCCCGCTGGTGCGCTCGTCCTACCGCGCCGGACGGCTCTACGCCCAGACCGTGGCGCACCGGGGCGAGGAACTCCCGGAGAATCTGGCGCACCTGGCCGACGGGGGCGCAGCCGCCCAGGAGGCACGCTCGCTGCTGGCTCGCTGACCTCCGCGGTCGACCGGGAAACTCCCCCCGTCAGCGGGGCGGATCTGCCCGCGATCATCGCTGGGCGACCCGTATCCTGAGCCGTATGGCCGGTAAGCCCGACAAGGCAGCGAAGAAGGAAGCCGCGCGCGCCAAGCGTGCAGCGTCGAAGGCGCGCCGCAAGCAGATCTTCGAGGCGTTCAAGATGCAACGCCGGGAGGACAAGGCGCTCATCCCGTTGATGGTGGGCGCCATCGTCGTGTCGGTGGCCGTCGTCTTCGGCATCGGGCTGATCTTCGATCTCCACTGGCTACTGCTGCCGATCGGGCTCGCGATCGGCATCCTCGCCGCGATCAGCATCTTCGGCAGGCGAGTGCAGCGGTCGGTGTACACCAAGGCCGACGGGCAACCTGGCGCTGCAGGCTGGGCGCTCGACAACATGCGTGGCCAGTGGCGGGTCACCGCCGGCGTGGCGGGCACCACCCACCTCGACGCCGTGCACCGGGTGATCGGCCGTCCAGGAGTCATCCTCGTGGCAGAGGGCGCCCCACACCGCGTCAAGAGCCTGCTCGCGCAGGAGAAGAAGCGCACCGCGCGGGTCGCGGGCAGCACCCCGATCTACGACATGGTCGTGGGCAACGAAGAGGGCATGGTGCCGCTGAAGCAGTTGCAGCGCCACATCATGAAGCTCCCGCGCAACATCAGCCCGAAGGAGATGGAGTCCCTCGAGGCGCGGCTCGCCGCGCTGGGTTCCCGTGCCGCGGCGATGCCGAAGGGCCCGATGCCGGCCGGGGCGAAGATGCGCAGCGTGCAGCGCACGGTGCGCCGCCGCTGAAACGCGCCGTCAGGAGCGACGCTCGCGACACGGCCCGCTGCGGCGATGGGGGAACGGTTCGAGCCTCGACAAGTTGGCTCTGACCGAGTCGGACCGCCGTCCGTCATGATCAGCGACGCCAGGTTGCCGCCGCCGAATCCCGAAAGAGCGGTGGCGCGCGCAGCGTCCGGGGCGGAGAGTGCGCCGGTTCAGCGGTGACCAGGTCGGGCTCAGCCCTGGGCCGATGTGATCGCACGTAGCTCGGTGGCTACCTCGGTGATCAGGTCGGCGAGCGAGGCATCGCTACCGGGTGCGACCCAGCGGGCGTACGCAACCCGGAAGACCGTGGCACCGGACTCGGTGGCCAGGGTGGCCGTGGTCTCGCCGAAGCCCTTGGCACGCAGGGCGGCGGCGACTGCGGCCGCCAGCGAGCCCGCCTTGCGCAGCTCGCGCTCCTGCAGCTCGGGGCTGCTCTCGATGATGGATTGGAGCACCCGGACGAGCTCGAGTCGGTCGGCGAAGATCTCCCCTGCCACCCGGCGGAAGGCGGCGACGACCGCCTCGAAAGGGGCGGCGTCCGTCTCGGTCACCGCCTTGACCAGGACCTCCTCCAGGTGCCCGCTGCCGCTGAAGAGCGCCTCGCGCTTGTCGCCGAAGAGCCGGTAGAAGGTGCGTTTGTCGAGGCCGGCACGGGCGGCGATGTCGGTGACCGTGGTCTGCTCGAAGCCGCGCTCACGGAACAGCTCGAAGGCGGCCGCCTCCAAGCGACCGCGCGCGTCCGGTTGCCAGCGGGCCATGTGACCATGGTATCTGATGTCACACTGCGACATTCTTTCGCTCGAGACATGTCACACCGTGACATCGCGAGGTAGTGTGATGTCACAAGGCGACATCAGTACTCACGAAGGAACTACCATGCGCGTGTTCGTCACAGGTGCCTCCGGCAATCTCGGCTCTGCAGTCGTGCCGGAACTGCTCTCCGCCGGACACGACGTTGTCGGCCTGGCCCGCTCCGACGCGTCCGCGGCCGCGATCGAGAAGCTCGGTGCTCAGACATGCCGCGGCGACCTGTCCGACCTCGACGTTCTTCGTGAAGAAGCTGCCGCCTCCGACGGGATCATCCACCTGGCATTCCGCCACGACCTCATGCTCAACGGCGACATGGCCGGTGCAGCCGAGGCCGACCTGGACGCCCTCAAGGCACTCGCCGACGGCCTGGACGACTCCGGCAAACCTCTGGTCGGCACGAGCGGTACGGCCATGCTCGCGATGGGCGGCGTCGTCGGCCGTCCCGGCACCGAACGGGACACCTTCCCCAGCGGCTACCGGATCGACGCGGAGAACCTCGTTGCCGGCCTCGCCTTCTGCGGTGTGCGCTCCTCCGTCGTCCGGCTCGCGCCCACCGTGCACAGCTCGCTCGACCACTACGGCTTCATCACCGCCATCATCGCTGCCGCCCGGCAACACGGGTACGCCGCATACGTCGGCGAGGGCGCCAACTGCTGGCCGGCCGTGCACACGCTCGACGCGGCCGAGCTCTACCGGCTCGCCCTCGAAAAGGCCCCGGCCGGTGCGCGCCTGCACGCAACCGCCGACGAAGGGGTCCCCTTCCAAGAGATCGCCGCTGCCATCGGCCGCAACCTCGGCATCCCGGTCCGAAGCATCAGCCCCGCCGAGGCGAACGACTACTTCGGCTTCCTCGGGTCATTCGCGCAGATGGACAATCCGACGTCGTCCTCGATCACGCGCGACATGCTGGGCTGGGCCCCTGCCCAGCCCGGCCTGATCGCCGACCTGGACGAAGGGCACTACTTCCAGCGGTGAATAACCGGATGAGCCGCCGCTGACTCCTGCGCCGGCGCGCTGCTCACCACCAGGGTCCGCGCCGCTCGCCGTGAATGTCGCAGCCCGCCGACATGCACCACAACGACTTGCGCGACAGGACATGGTCGCCGTAGTACTCGCCGAAAACCGGGCGGATACGGCTGAGCTGAGGGTGCGCGGGTCGCCGGTGGCGCCGCAGGCGGTGGCTCGTAGCTGGGGGCGTCACGGGAGCGCCAGCGGTCCCGCACTGCTCGGAAAGTCGTGCTAGAGGGGGCCCCGGAAAATCGGTGGCGGGCGAGGGTGCCCGCGCTGATAACGTGCGGGCGATCGCGACCCGGCCGTTGGAGGTGAGACCCATGCTCGTTGTACGCACGTGGGTGCTCCCCTCTCCGTCACGATCAGGCGATTGACGTAGGTGTCGCCAGGAGCGCCTCCCACCAGGCACTTCTGAGAGGGCAACACCTATGGACTCTGTGCATTTCAGCGCGGGCGCACCCCCAACCGTCGGCACGCACGCGGTGATCACCCGGTTCGGCGACCTGCAGTGGCGGGCCGTGGAGGACGACCTGGTGATCGGCCACGGCGAGGCATCCCGCCGACCCGACGGCCGGGTCTTCCTCAGCATCGACACGTGGCACGGCGCGGTCTTCGACCGGCTCGCGACCGCGATGCTGGCGGACCTGCCGAGCCCGCTGTACACGATGGTCGACGAGGCCGACCACGACCTGACGGCCCGCTGGGAGCGGGCAGGCCTCACCGTCCGGCGCCGGGAACGGGAGTACCTCGTCGCCACCGACCCACTGGCCACCGGGCTCGACACCGCGCCGGCGCCATCGGACGTGACGATCCTGGGCCTCGGTGCGGCGCGGGAGCCCGCGCGGCGCGAGGTGTACGAGGCGGTCCGAGCCGAGGTCGACGCCCGCGTGGGCTGGGACTCGATGCCGGTCGAGGTACCGGCCCGGCCGGACGGGGCTCCCATGGACCCGTCGAAGTACGCGGTGGCCGAGGCTGCCGATCGGTACGTGGGGCTGGTCCGCGTGGTGGCGCGCCGCCGGCACGCGCGGATCGGGCTGGTCGCGGTACGCGAGGGTCTGCGCCGCCGCGGCATCGCCCGGGCGATGCTGGCCGAGGTGCTGGGTGCGCTGCACCGCGGCGGGGTCGAGGCAGCGACGGCCGAGGTGGACGAGCGCAACAGCGCGGCGGCGGCGCTGTTCGAGGGCATCGGCGCGCAACGCGTGAGCAGCGCCGTGGAAATGGTGCGTGGCGTATGACGAAGACAGCAGGAGCCATCGAGGTCGAGGGCACCGTCGTCGAGTGCCTGCCCAACGCCACCTTCAGGGTGGAGCTCGAGAACGGGCACAAGGTGCTCGCGCACATCAGCGGGAAGATCCGGAAGCACTACATCAGGATCGTGCTGCTCGACCGGGTGCTCGTCGAGCTCAGCCCGTACGACCTGAACCGGGGCCGGATCCTGTTCCGATACCGGACGTAGCGCCGGGCCTGATCCGATCGCAGTACCGGCGGCCGGGCGGCCGCCGGTACCCCGCGTT
>DASYES010000059.1:0-3322 GCA_036498885.1 Pseudonocardia sp. | reverse complement strand
AGCCTGAGTTCACGGCGAACCGCAGTGCGGCGTCGAGATCGTCGGGACGGTCGCCGACGAGCAGCACGTGCGCGACCTCGAAGCCGAGCTCGCCCAGCTCACGGGCGACCCACGGGCCGTTGCGGTCTGTGATCGATCCTGTCAGAAGCTCGCTGCCCGTGACGATGACGGCCGCGCGCGGCCGCTCCCCTGCCTCCATGCCACCGACGTTATCCGCCGGAAGCGGATCAGGCGGGGTCGAGGTCCCGCCGCTGCGCGGCGACCGACTCGATGGCCGCGACGACGGACTCGTCGCCGACCCGTACCGCCTCGCCCACCAGCGCCGGATCGACACACAGCGAGCCCATGCCGACCGATCGGGAAGGCCCGATCGCCGCGAGGTGCCCGGGGCCGCGGTCCGGGTGGGCGGCATCGGTGACCAGCCGCAGGTCGGCGCCGTAGCGACGGGATCCCTGTGCGACCGTGCCCAGCCCCGGCACCACCCTGTCGAGGGCGCGGGCCCAGAGCGACAGCCCCGCGTCGGCGTCGGGGTGCAGGTCGTCGGTGCCGCGGCAGAGGACGACGAGCACGTGGGTGGCCCCGCCGCGCAGCGCCCGCGCCATGGCCAGCGGCTCGCCCACCGACCCGTCCACCCAGCGGCGCCCCCCGTAGGAGACCGGTGGGCCGCACAGCAGCGGGATCGACGCGCTGGCCCGCAGCGCCAGCCGCCAGTCCGCGACCGTCTCCATCCCCTCGAGGGTGTGTGCGCTGAGGTCACCCGCGTCCGTCGCCACGATCCGCAGCGATGCCGGGGTCTTCCCCAGCTCGTGCCAGGCCATCGGCTTGCGGCCGTCGAGCACCTCGTGGATCAGGTGGTCAAGCGCCACCACGGGGCGCCTGCTGCCGAGCCTGCGCATGTTGATGAACACGTCGGTGCAGAGGTCCTCGGGATAGCTGGCCGCGCAGGCAGCCGCGTCGCCTGTGAGGAACGCCGCCGCGCTGAAGGCTCCCGACGACGCGCCGTACACCTCGTCGAACGCCGGGACCAGACCGGCCCGGTCCAGCGCCCGCAGCATCCCGGCGACGTAAGCCCCCCGCATCCCCCCGCCGCCGATGACAAGGGCAACCCGGTGATCGTCCGCACGCTCTCCTGGCTCACTCCCTTCGGCCCTGCGATCCAGCAGGACGCTGATCACATCCCGGTCGCCGTGGAGGAAGGGGACGAGCGCCGCCGATGCCACGGCAGAAGGGTACGTGCCGCCTGGCGCGTTTCTCAGGGTGGCCACAGACGTTTGACCGACCAAACGGGACCGATGGACGCCAAACGGACACCCGTCACCCGTCGGACCGGCTGATTCCCCTTAGCGTTCCTGCTGCCCCCATAGCCCACCCTTGGAAGGCCCCGGTTGTCCCCCTGGAACGCTCCTCATTCGCCGACCTGGGTCGGCGAGCTGGACCGCCGTGCCGCCGTCTCCGACCTCGCGGTCGCTCCCCATTTCACCGCGGCCCGGCTGCTCGTCACCGAGAGCGGCGCCCCCGTCGGAATCGCCGAACTACCGCTCGTCGCCGGCATCGCCCGCGCATCCGCCGTCCGTGCCGCCGTCGACGTCCAACTCGGTGAGGTGCCCGGTCCACCCCTCCCCCCATGGTCCGACGAACCGCTCACCGTCGTGGTGGCAACCAGAGGACGCGCGAAGAGCCTGGAACGTTGCGTGCGTTCTCTGCTCGCGGGCGACCACCCCGACATCACCGTGCTCGTCGTGGACAACGACCCCACTGACGACCGCACGGCCGCAGCAGTGCGCGCCATCGGCGACCCCCGCGTCCGGTACGTGCTCGAGCCGCGCCGGGGCGCATCCGTCGGTCGCAACCGCGGCCTGCAGGAGGCCGACACGGCGATCGTCGCCTTCACCGACGACGACACCGAGCCGGACCGCGGCTGGGCCGGACGCATCGCCGGCGCGTTCGCGGCCGACCCCGAGCTCGCCTGCGTGAGCGGCCCCGTGCTCGCCGCGAGCCTCGGCTCCGCGGAGGAGTTGGCCGCTGACAGCGCCCTGGCGTGGAACAAGGGCTTCGAGCGACGGCACTACTCGCTCGACGAACCGCCGGCCGACTCCGCGATCTTCCCGTTCTCCCCCGGGCTGTTCGGGATCGGCGCCAATCTCGCCGTACGCGCCGACGTGGCGAGGGCCGTCGGCGGTTTCGACGAGGCACTCGGACCGGGCTCCCTGACCCACGGCGGGGAGGACTGCGAGTTCATGGTGCGGCTCATCCTCGCCGGCCACGTCCTCGGCTACGAGCCGTCGGCCTGGGTCTGGCACCACCACCGCACCAGTCCTGCGGCCCTGCGCACCCAGTTGGAGGGCTATGCGGTCGGACTCGGCGGCTTCCTCATGAAGATCGCACTGGACCGCCGGGCCCGCGCGGTCGCTGCCCGGCGGATCCCCGCTGCGGTCGCGCAGCTACGCCGGATCTCCGAGCGGGAGAGCGAGGCAGGCCCCGCGATGCCTGCCGGCGCCACCGGCGTGCGCCTGCGCGGTCTCCTGGCCGGCCCGGTCGCGTACCTCTGGGGCAGGCGGGCCGCCAGGCGGGCAGGCGGCCGGGTGCCGCCCCTGGTGGCACCACGCCGGCCCTTGCCGTCGGAGTCCCTTGACCTCACACCCACCGGGCTGCTCCTCTGACCCTTCGGTCACAGCGGCGCCGGCGCGGCGGGTTACTCCAGCCCGAGCCGCTCCGGCGCCGTGGCGATCTCCGCCAGTCGCGCCCAGGGCTCCGCCACCAAACGACGGATGGCGGAGTCCAGCACACCCATGCGGCAGGTGATCTCGGCCGCTACGGTCTCGGGATCCGCGCCGTCGGCGCCCGTAGCGCCCTCCGTGCCGCAGCGGCGAATCGTGTGGGCCATCTCGAACGTCTTGCCCGTCCCGAACGTCATCCGGGAGTCGACATCAACCAGATCGCCGTGACGCAGCTCGCGGAGGAACCGCACGTGTGTCTCCAGGAGCACGATCCCCAGGCCGTGCTCATGGAGCCGGCTCATCGAGCAGCCCGCGGCGGTGAGGTGCTCGGTGCGCGCGTGCTCCCCGTACTGGTGGTAGACGGCGTGATTGACGTGGCCGTTCGCGTCGATCTCGTAGCTGCGGACGCTCACGCGGACGGAGAACCGGTCAGGCATTCCGGCAGGATCTCTCAGCCCGCACCGCCGTGGCACCCCGCCCCGACGAGATCACCCCGATCCCGCCGTGGCCGCGATCATCTGCGGCAGGATGCTGCGGAGGGGGTGTTGTCGTGGACCCGGAGGCGCGCCCGTAAGGTTGAAGGGCGGTTGAGACAACAGCCCGCT
>DASYES010000058.1:0-4354 GCA_036498885.1 Pseudonocardia sp. | reverse complement strand
CGGCGGCGAGGACCAGGACGCACCGTGACTTCGCTCGTCCGGGGCCGGCCCCACCGCTGCGGCCGAGAGGCGCGCCGGTGAGCCGTGAGCAGCTCAAGGTCCGGCGATCGGAGCTGGTCACCACCCTGGTCGTCGTGTTGCTCGCTGCGGGAGCCGTGTTCGCGCTGTGGCCGCGCAGCGAATCCGAGCCCTCCACCGCAGGGGAAGCGCCTACCGCGCCACAGTCGGTCTCGGTACCCGACTCCGAGCTTGCTCCGCTGCGCGCCGCCGCACGCACCGAGCCGTGCCCGTCGGGCAGCGGCGCTCCGGCCGCCGGCCCGCTGGCCGGTGTCACCGTCCCGTGCCTCGGCGCACCCGGCAACGTCGACGTCGGCGCCGCGCTCGCCGGGCGGCCTGCTCTCATCAACGTCTGGGCGTCCTGGTGCGGGCCGTGCCGTGCCGAGCTGCCGGCCCTCGGCGAGTACGCGGCCCGGCCGGGTGCCGTTCCCGTGCTGGGCATCGACGAGCGCGACGACCCCCGGGCCGCGCTGGCGCTCCTGCGCGACACCGAGGTCACGCTGCCCTCGGTCACCGACCCGGACGGCGCGCTTCGGGGCGCCCTCGGCATCCCGCCCGCGCTGCCCGTCTCCTACGTCGTGCGCGCCGACGGCAGCGTCGTCATGGTCGATCCACCCATCCCCTTCCGCAGCGCCGACGAGGTCGCGGCCACTGTGGACCGGCTGTCGAAGGGATCGTCGTGACGCGGCTGCAGCCGGAGCGCACACCGGAATGGCTGGAGCCGCTGCTCCGGCGGGTGGGCGAAGCCGACGCGGAGATGCTGAGCCACCACCGCATCCCGGCGCGTGCCGGTGCCCGCCGGGCCGCCGTGCTGGTGCTCTTCGGTGAGGACCAGGCACACGGACCCGACGTGCTGCTCGTCGAACGGGCCCGCTCCTTGCGCACCCACGCCGGTCAGGTGGCGTTTCCGGGCGGCAGTGCCGACCCGCACGACCGCGATGCGGTCGCCACGGCGTTGCGGGAGGCCGAGGAGGAGACCGGTGTGGAACCCGAAGGGGTCGTTCCACTGGCCGTGCTCCCCGAGCTGTTCATCCCGCCATCGGGTTTCATCGTCACCCCGGTGCTCGCGCATTGGGAACGCCCCGTGGCCGTGCACGCGGTCGACGCGGCGGAGACCGCCGCAGTGGTGCGGGTGCCACTCGACGATCTGGCCGAGCCGGCCAACAGAATCACGGTACGTAATCCCTCTGGTATCAGCAGCCCCGCCTTCCTCGTAGCGGGGTTGCTGGTGTGGGGGTTCACGGGGGGCTTATTGTCCGCGCTGTTGGATCTGGGGGGCTGGGCCCGCCCTTGGGACACCACCCGGGTGGACGATCTGGGCGCAGCGTGGTCGGCGGCACAGGCCGGTCGGCAGGAGGTCGCAGGATCATGAGCGCGGGGCCCCGGGGGGCCGGGCTGGACGCGCAGAGCGAGGCGGCACGATGAGCGAGCGTGCGAGCGAATCATCGACACAGCGCCTTCGCGAAGCGCCGACCGAGCGCAGCGAGGTCGTGCGATGAGTTGGGTTGACGCTGTCGTTCTGGCGCTGGCGCTGATCGCGGCGGTCTCCGGCTGGCGGCACGGCATGGCCGTGGCGCTGCTGTCGTTCGTCGGGGTGCTCACGGGCGCGGTGCTCGGGGTCCGGCTGGCGCCCTTGCTGGCCGCGGGCGTGGAGGCGCCCACCACGCGAGTCATCGTCAGTGTCGTCGTCGTGGTGCTGCTGGTGGCCCTCGGCGAGACCACCGGCGTCTTCTTCGGTCGCCGCATCCGCGACCGGATCACCGGCCATCGCTCGTTGCAGGTCGACTCCACGCTGGGCTCGGTGCTGCAGGCCGTCACCGTGGTGATCGCGGCCTGGCTGGTCGCGCTGCCGCTGGCGTCGGCCAGCTTCCCCGGCCTCGCCTCGGGCGTCCGCGGGTCGGAGGTGCTCCGCGCCGTCGACTCGGTGATGCCGGCAGGAGCCAAGGCGCTGCCCGCCGAGCTGCGGCAACTGCTCAACAACTCCGGCTTCCCCGATGTGCTCAGCCCGTTCGCGGAGACGCCGATCACGGAGGTCGGCCCGCCCGATCCGGCTCTCGCCAGGAGTCCGGTGATCGAGGACCTGAGCGGCAGCGTGCTCAAGATCCGGGGCCGTGCTCCGTCGTGCGCCCGCCAGCTCGAGGGCACGGGGTTCGTGATCGGACCTCAGCTCGTGCTCACGAACGCCCACGTCGTCGCCGGCACGTCCGAGACCGGCGTCGAGGTGGTGAACAGGCGCGGCCGCACGGTCGAGCTGAGCGCCGAGGTGGTGCTCTACGACCCCCGCGTCGACCTCGCCGTGATGCGGGTGCCCGACCTGGACGCGAAGCCGCTGACGTTCGACCCGCAGCCGGCCAAGCCGGGCGACGACGCCGTCGTGCTCGGTTACCCGCTGGACGGGCCCTTCACCGCCACGCCGGCGAAGATCCGGTCGATGATCAACCTGAAGGGCCCCGACATCTACGACGACGGCGAGGTCACCCGCGAGGTGTACACGGTGCGGGCCGTGGTCCGCTCTGGCAACTCCGGCGGGCCGCTCGTGGCACCCGACGGGACCGTGATCGGCGTGGTCTTCGGCGCCGCGCTCGACGACCAGGAGACCGGCTTCGTCCTCACCGTCGACCAGGTGTCGCACGTCGTTCAGGCCGCATCCGGGCTGCGCAGCGAAGTGAACACGGGCAACTGCGCGGCGTGAGCCGCGCAGCCTGCCCGTCAGGCGTCGCGCGTGGCCGAGTCCAGGCAGATCCTGGACCCGTGGCGCTTGCTCATCTGCTGTCGCGTCTCGCGGGAGAGATGGCCGCGGGAACCTCGCACGAACGCCCGGCAGGGGATATGATGCTGGTCACAGGCGATGGGGCTCGCCGTTGACCGCCCAGACGGGCTGATAGCTCCTACCAACAGGGTTCAACTCTGGAGGTGGGACGTGAGACCAGAAGCTCCCCACTCTCCCGGCCCGCCCCGCGGCACCAGGGCTCGCCGTCGCCTTCTTTCCCGGATCACGCACAGGCACAGGGTGCGCGCACCGCTGTCCGGAAGACAGCCGCTCTCATCTCTTGCCGTCGGTCCACCCGACAGGAGCGCCGCACAACAACCCGGGCTGCCCAGCCAACACGATTGGTGGAGCACGACAACTGGAGCGACGGACATGACCGCACTGCTTGAACAACCCACGACAGCGTCCGCCGAATCGAGCAAGAACCCGGCATACACCCTCATCGTCGGACACTGCCGCGACACCGCAAGCGACCACGCCCTCGCCGTCGCCGCACAAATCGGACGCCGACTCGGCGCCCAACTACACGTCGTCCACGCCGTGGTCCTCGACGACTACCCCACCGACCCCGATGCCGCCGACTGGGAAGAGCAAGGTGAACAGACCCTGGTCGACGAGCGTCACCAGGTCGAAGCCGCCCTCACCCGAACCGGCCTCCCATGGACCTACCAGTCCTGCCGAGGCAACCCGGTCACAGCACTCGCCACCGCCGCCGACGAACACGACGCACTCATGATCGTCGTCGGCACCCGCGGCGAAGGACTCCGGGCCATCCTCTCCCGGCTCATCCAACCGTCGGTCTCACATGCCCTCATCGAACACCAGCACCGCCCCGTTCTCGTCGTCCCACCGACGCAGTTCGACTGACACAGCCGTGGTGCCGATCGTGGCCTTGCAGCAAGGTGCGTAAGGAGCCGACGCGGCGCCGGCTGAGGGGCGAGGCCACCCTCCGCCAACCCGCTCGTGGCACGAGACGGCACCGTGATCGGCGTGGTCTTCAGCGACGCACTCGACGACCAGGAGACCGGCTTCGTCCTCACCGTCGACCAGGTGTCGCACTTCGTGCAGGCCGCATCAGGGCTGCGCACCGAGGTGAACACGGGCAACTGCGCGGCCCGAGCCGCGCAGCAGCTGCCCGTCGGCCGTCGCGCGTGAACGAATCGAGCCCAGGCGTCTACCTGCGGTCCATGCGATGTCGTCGACCGCTAGCCAGGGTTCGCCGGCCACGGTCGCCGGGGTCATTCCGGTGAACGCCACGACGTCCCGATGCAGGTGGGACTGGTCGGCGTAGCCGCCCTCCACTGCGACTCGGGCTGCGCCTTCACCCGCGGCGAGGCGGTGGGCAGCCTGGTCGAAGCGAACCAGCTTCGCAGCGCGCTTCGGTGGTAGGCCGATCTGCGAGTGGAACCGGGACCACAGGCGCTTACGGCTCCATCCGACCTCGGCCGCCAATTCGTCCACCCGAACCAGGCCGCGGCCGACGACGATCCGGTTCCAGGCCCAGGCCACCTCCGGGTCTACAGATGA
>DASYES010000057.1:0-5814 GCA_036498885.1 Pseudonocardia sp. | reverse complement strand
GCCGAGGCCCCACCGGGCGCCAGTCCCGGGTAGGGGTCTGTCTGTGCTGCCCAGCTCCTGCCATGCGAGGGGTATCTCGAACCGTGGCCATGCTCTCCGGTCTGCTCCACTCCAGCCTGTCCGACCCCGATCTGCGCGCCGTCCTCGATGCCGCGCGCAACGTGCGACCCGTGGTGGGCGAGATGCCCGCGCTGCGGATCGAAGGACCGTCCGCGCTGCGCCCGATCCTCGCCGCCGCGTTCGGCGCCCCTGTGGCCGACGGCGGCGCAGGCCGCACGGTTCTGGCCGTCACCGCCACCGACCGGGAGGCCGAGGATCTCGGCGCCGCCGCTGCCGACCTGCTCGGGCGCGACGACGTGGCCGTCCTCCCGTCCTGGGAGACGCTGCCGCACGAGCGGCTCTCCCCGCGCCCCGACACCGTCGGACGGCGGCTGTCGCTCTTCCGCAGGCTGGCCCGCCCCGAGACCGCGCCGCGCGTGCTGGTCACCGCCGCCCGCAGCCTCATCCAGCCGATCGCGCCGGGCCTTGGCCGCCTCGACCCCGTCCAGCTGCGGGTGGGGGACTCCACCGACTTCGACGCGCTGCTCGTGCGGCTCGTGGAGCTTGCCTACACCCGCGTCGAGATGGTCACCGCCCGCGGCGAGTTCGCGGTGCGCGGCGGCATCATCGACGTCTTCCCGCCCACGGCCGAGCACCCCGTCCGCGTCGAGTTCTGGGGCGACGAGGTGAGCGAGCTGCGCTACTTCGCCGTCGCCGACCAGCGGTCGGTCGGCCCCGTCGAGGAGCTGGTCGCGCCGGGCTGCCGGGAGCTGTTGCTCACCGAGCCGGTGCGCGAGCGGGCCGCGGAGCTCGCCCGCACCCACGAGAACAACCCGCCGCTGCGCGAGCTGCTGGAGCACCTGGCCGAGGGCATCCCGTCGGAGGGCATGGAGTCGCTCGTCCCCGCACTGGTCGGCGGCGAGCTGGAGCTGCTCACCGACCTGCTGCCCGCGGGATCCCCGGTGCTGCTCGCCGACCCTGAGCGGATCCGCACCCGCAGTGCCGACCTCGTCCGCACGGGGCAGGAGTTCCTGGAGGCGAGCTGGTTCGCGGCAGCAACGGGTGGGGTCGCGCCGATCGACGTCGGGGCGTCGGCCTACCGCGCGCTGGACGACGTGCTCGACCACGCCGCTGCCACCGGACGGCCGGTGCTCACGCTGAGCCCGCTGCTGAGCGGGCGCGAGGACGCCCTCGCCCCGGCCGTGCACGAGGTGGAGTCCTACCGCGGCGACACGGACAGGGCGCTGGTCGACCTGCGCGCCCACGTCACGGCGGGCGGCACCGCTGTGCTCGTGGTCGGTGGTCAGGGCACAGCGCAGCGCTCATTGGAGCAGCTGCGCGAGGCGGACGTGCCGGCCACGCTCGTGGAGCGGCTGACGGAGTCGCCCGACAAGGGCCTGGTCACGGTCACCTGCGGGCGGCTGACCGAGGGCTTCACGGCCACCGCGAGCGCGCTCGTCGTGCTCACCGAGGCCGACCTCACGGGCAACCGTGCGGCGAGCACCGAGCCCCGCAAACTCGCGTCGAAGCGACGCAACGCCGTCGACCTGGTGACGCTGCAACCCGGCGACCACGTCGTGCACTCCCAGCACGGCATCGGCAAGTTCGTCGAGATGCGCGAGCGCACGGTCAGCGGTGCCACCCGCGAGTACCTGGTGCTGGAGTACGCCTCCTCCAAGCGGGGCCAGCCCGCCGACCGGCTCTTCGTCCCCACCGACGCCCTCGACGAGATCAGCCGCTACGTCGGCGGCGAGGTACCCACGCTCAACAAGCTCGGCGGTGGCGACTGGGCGAAGACCAAGGGCCGCGCCCGCAAGGCCGTCCGCCAGATCGCCGCGCAGCTGGTGCAGCTCTACGCCGCGCGCCAGTCCTCGCCCGGCCACGCGTTCGCCAAGGACACCCCGTGGCAGCGCGAGTTGGAGGACGCCTTCCCGTTCACCGAGACGCCCGACCAGCTCGCCGCGATCGAGGAGGTCAAGCAGGACATGGAGCGCCCGGTCCCGATGGACCGCGTGATCTCCGGTGACGTGGGCTTCGGCAAGACCGAGATCGCGGTGCGCGCGGCGTTCAAAGCCGTGCAGGACGGCAAGCAGGTGGCGGTGCTCGTGCCCACCACGCTGCTGGCCACCCAGCACCTGCAGACGTTCTCCGACCGGATGCGCGCCTTCCCCGTCACCGTCAAGGGACTCTCCCGCTTCACCGACGCAGCCGAGGCCAAGCAGACCGTGGAGGGCCTCGCCGAAGGCACCGTCGACATCGTGGTCGGCACCCACCGGCTGCTGCAGACCGGCGTCCGGTGGAAGGACCTCGGCCTCGTGATCGTCGACGAGGAACAGCGCTTCGGCGTGGAGCACAAGGAGCACATCACCGCGCTCCGCACGTACGTCGACGTCCTCACGCTGAGCGCGACGCCGATCCCCCGGACGCTGGAGATGAGCCTCGCGGGGATCCGCGAGATGTCCACGATCGCCACGCCGCCCGAGGACCGCCACCCCACGCTCACCTACGTCGGCGCCTACGACGAGAAGCAGGTCGCCGCCTCGATCCGACGCGAGCTGCTGCGCGACGGTCAGGTGTTCTACGTGCACAACCGCGTGTCGACGATCGACCGCGCAACACGGAGGATCCGCGAACTCGTACCCGAGGCGCGGGTCGCGATCGCGCACGGCCAGATGAACGAGGACCTGCTGGAACGCACGGTCAACGGGTTCTGGCACAACGAGTACGACGTGCTGGTCTGCACGACGATCGTGGAGAACGGCCTGGACATCTCCAACGCCAACACGCTGATCGTCGAGCGGTCCGACACATTGGGCCTCTCGCAGCTGCACCAGCTGCGCGGCCGGGTGGGCCGCGGGCGCGAGCGCGGATACGCGTACTTCCTCTTCCCGCCCGAGCACCCGATCACCGAGACCGCCCACGACCGGCTCGCGACGATCGCCCAGCACTCGGAGCTCGGCGCGGGCGCCGCCGTGGCGATGAAGGACCTCGAGATCCGCGGCGCGGGCAACATCCTGGGCGCGGAGCAGAGCGGCCACATCGCGGGCGTCGGATTCGATCTCTACATCCGGCTCGTCGGCGAGGCCGTCGCCGCCTTCCGGCATGCGGCCGGCGCGGGCGACGCCGAGGAGGCCGAGCAGCTCGCAGAGGTGCGGGTCGACCTCCCCATCGACGCGCACGTCCCCCACGACTACGTCACGGGGGAGCGGCTGCGGCTGGAGGTCTACCGCAAGATCGCCGAGGCAGGCGACGCCGCGGCCCTCGAGGCGATCGTCGACGAGCTCACCGACCGCTACGGCGAGCCACCGGTGGCGGTGCGCAACCTGCTTGCGGTCGCCGCGTTCCGCCAGACCTGCCGTGCCCTCGGCGTGGCCGAGGTGGCGGTGGGCGGCAACGGCATCCGGATCGGCCCGGTCGACCTGCCCGACTCGGCCCAGCTGCGGCTCAAGCGGCTGCATCCGAAGGCCACGTACCGGGCTGCCACGCGGGCCGTGGTCGTGCCGCGGCCGATGGAGAGCGGCCGGATCGGCGGTGCCCCGCTGCGCGACGCCGAGCTGCTGGGCTGGTGCACCACTCTGCTGCGCGATGTGCTGGCCCCGACCAAGGTGCCCGCGTCCGTCTGAGCCGGGCCTCGTACCCGACCGGGTGTTGCACGGTCGGGTACGGGTCGGGCCGGATCCGTAACACTGTCCGGGTCCCGGGAGAGGTTCCAGCAGAAGCCCACCCGGGATCGGCCTGGGGCGGGCCTGAACCCCGGAGCGTTGCGTGTCCGTTCCCCACCTCGCGACTCAGCTGTCACAGCGGGGCCCGTACGTGCCCGTGCCCGCCACCTACGGGCAGCGGGTCGGTGGCTTCCTCATCGACGTCGGCATTCCGATGGGTCTGCTCTTCACCCTGCTGATCGCCGCGCTGATCCCCCGCGACCGCACCCTTGCGTTGGTCGTCTTCGCGCTCTCTGCGGTGGTCGCGATCATCTTCGTGCTGTGGAACAGCGGGTATCGCCAGGGCCGCACGGGGCAGAGCCTCGGCAAGCGCGCGCTCGGGGTCCGGCTCGTCGCCGCGGCGACCGGGAAGCCCGTCGGGTTCCGGTGTGCCGTCGGGCGCCAGATCGCGCACCTGTTCGACGCGATCCCCTTCCTGCTCGGGTACGCATGGCCGCTGTGGGACGAGCAGAAGCAGACCTTCGCCGACAAGATGTGCCGCACGCTCGTGGTGCAGGCCGACCTCTGACCGTGGCGTCCCGGTAGCGGGTCTCCGGCGTAACGCACGGGCGCCGGTGGACGGATGGGACGGCCGTGAAAGAGTGTGGCCGTGCGCATGCAGGTAGGGCGCGTCGCAGCGGCCGTAGCGGTCCTGGGCGCGGTGATCGGTGGGTGCGGCGGTCCTGATCAGGCGGGGTCGGCGGTGATCATCGGTGCCGACTCCGTGCCGCTGACGCGAGTTCAGTCGCAGCTCGACACGGCGCTGAGCAAGACCGACCAGATCGCCCGGATCACGGCTCAGGGCGGCACCACAGCCGACCTGTCCCGCAGCATCGTCACCCGCGAGGTGATGCACGACCTGCTCCAGCGGCGGGCCGCTGCGGACCGGATCGTCGTCACCGACGCCCAGATCGACGCCGAGCTCGCCGGCAGCGGTGGAGTCGACGCGATCGTCGACGGCTCGCTCTACGACCACGCGACTCTGCGCCAACGCGTGCGGGACGATCTCATCGCGGCGGAGCTCGCGAAGCGTTCGGTGGCCGGGCTCGCGGTCACGGTCGATCTGGTGGCGGCCACGTCCCGCGCCGACGCCCAGGCGAAGGCGCAGACGCTGCAGCGAGGGGGCCCCGCGGCCGACGCGCTGTTCACCGATCCCCGGGTTGCCGAGCGGGGCACCACCGTGCAGGCCGCCACGAACCCGAACGAGGCGGGCAGCGTGCTGTTCGGCGTTCCCGTGGGTGGGGTGGTCGCCTTCCAGCCCAGCCCGCAGGAAAGCACCTGGATCGTGTTCAAGGTCACCGACCGGCGCACCGACGCCCCGTCCGACCCAGCCGCGGTCAGCAACATGAGCCAGGCTCAGCTCACCACCATCGGCGAGCGGCTGCTCCAGCAGGACGCCGAGAAGCTGGGGGTCCGGGTGAACCCGCGGTACGGGGTCTGGGACCCGATCCAGCTCCGTGTCGTCGCCGACGGGCAGCAGACGGGTATGGTCCTGCCACCGGTGGCCGCGCCTGCCCCCGCTCCCGGCACCGCCACAGCGGGCTGAGCGGTGGCGTCGCGCACCGTCGTCGTCCTCTCCGTCCGCGCGCCGCACGCCGTCCCCGCAGCCGCGTTGCCCGCACTCCGGGACGCAGAGCTCGTCGTCGCTGATCGGTCGGTCCCGGACGAGGTGGTCACCGCCGCCGGCGCGTCCCGTGGCGACGACGTCCCGGACGGTGGGGTCCTGCTCACCGCCGACCAGGAGCACCCTGCGATCCCGGTGGCCGACGCGGTGGTCAGAGCGCCGGAGCCGCCGGGTGCCGCGCTGCTCGACGCCGTCGCCGTGATGCATCGACTGCGCTCGCCCGGCGGCTGCCCGTGGGACGCCGAGCAGAGCCACGCCTCCCTGCTGCAGTACCTCGTCGAGGAGTGTTACGAGCTCTACGAGGCGATCGAGGACGGCGACCGCGACGCGATGCGCGAGGAGCTCGGCGACGTCCTGCTGCAGGTGCTGTTCCATGCCCGCATCGCCGCCGAGCCCGACCCCTCCGAGGCGGGCGCGCCGTTCGACATCGACGACGTGGCGACCGACCTC
>DASYES010000056.1:0-7479 GCA_036498885.1 Pseudonocardia sp. | reverse complement strand
CTGCGGGACCACTGCATCGACTGGGGCGCCGGACTTCACCACGGCGGTGGCCGCGAGGTCGCTGCGGGCCCGCACCACCACGTGCAGCGTCACCCCGCCTGCCACGCCGTTGGTCGCCGGCGCGTCCGCCGTTGTGTTCTGCAGCTCGACGCGCTCGACGACGTGTCCATCGGTCAGTGTCCGGTCCCGGCGCAGCCGCACCACGGCCCGGTCCCTGCGCAGCTCCCCGTCGAACCGGGCCGTCGCCGAGTCGTCGAGCCCCACGGACCGCGTGTGCAGGTCGACGCCGTCGACGCCGATCTCCAGCCGGCTCCCGTACCGCGTGTCGCCGACGTAGAGGCCCTGGGCGCCCTCCGGCCGGACCTGGCCGTCGGGATCGGAGAGCAGAACGGCGGGCGCGGCGAGCACCGTGAGCAGCTCGTCCAGCGTCGGCTCTCCCGGTCGGTCCGACGGGGCGTGCGGACGCCTCATGTGCGCTCTCCCGTGCAGGGCACCGGCGTGCCCATGGCTCTTCGACCAACCTAACGCGCGGTGAGACGAGGCTCGGCTGAGCGAACGGCCGACGGGGCCGTCCGGGTGAACAGGACAAGCCGGGACGACTACCGTCCGCAGCACCACTCGACCCGCTCACCGACCGGGCGAAATTGCCGTACCGGGAGGGTGACACCGAACCGCAGCAGCGAAGCGCCGTCTCGCCCGCGGCGAATGCCCGCGGCGTGGCCGAGCGCCGGCTCAGGCTCTCAGCCGTCCGGCGATCGGACCTCCGCGGAGGCCGGCACCCCGTGTGATCAGGCAGAACGGCCCGGAGCAGGGCCTTTGTCCTGGTGCGACTACGGACCCGTGATCGTCCGCACGGCCCACGACGTTGCCTCCCGGTCTGCTCCGACCGGCCGGTTCGGGCGGTTAGTACTATCGAAAGTAGTACTATCGCGATTCCCGCTTCCGTCACGAACAGGACGGTCGCTTAGCGTTTGTCGCAGGTTTCCTTGCAGTCCCTCGAATGGGTTAGCCTTCCCGGCCTCCCCAGCGTTGACAGCCCCCGACAGGAGTGGCACATGCAGGCCCCGTACGACTTCATCATCGTGGGTGGCGGCTCTGCCGGCAGCGTGCTGGCCAACCGGTTGAGCGTCGATCCCGGCGTCCGTGTCCTGGTGCTCGAGGCCGGTCGGCCGGACCACAAGTGGGACGTCCTGATCCACATGCCGGCCGCGCTCCCCTTCCCGATGGGTCGCGCGTTCTACGACTGGCGGCACCAGACCGAGCCCGAGCCGTTCCTGCGGGGACGCCGGCTGAAGGTGCCTGCGGGGCGTCTCCTCGGTGGCACGAGCAGCATGAACGGGATGATCTTCCAGCGCGGCAACCCGCTGGACTACGAGCGCTGGGCAGCCGATCCGGGCATGGAGAACTGGGACTACGCCCACGTCCTGCCCTACTTCCGGCGCAGCGAGGACTCCCTCACCGACACTCCGTTCCGCGGCCGCGGCGGCCCGATCACGCTGGAGCGCGGCCGCGCGGCGAACCCGCTGTTCGGAGCGTTCCTGCAGGCCACGGAGCAGGCCGGATACCCGAGCACGGAGGACGTCAACGGCCAGCGGCAGGAGGGCTTCGGCCGGTTCGACCGCAACATCCGCGGCACCCGCCGGTGGTCGGCGGCACGGGCCTACCTGCACCCCGCCCTGGGTCGGCCGAACCTCGAGGTGCGCACCGGCGCCAACGTCACGCGCGTGCTCTTCGACGGCACCCGCGCCATCGGCGTCGAGTACACCGACCGCCACGGCAACCGCGAGCAGGTCATGGGCGGCGAGACGGTGGTCTGCGGGGGCACGGTCAAGTCCCCCCAGATCCTGCAGCTGTCCGGGATCGGCGACGCCGACCGGCTCAGCGCCCTCGGGGTGCCGGTGGTGCACCACCTGCCGGGGGTGGGCGAGAACCTGCAGGACCACCTCGAGGTGATGGTGCAGCACGTGTGCACCCAGCCCGTGTCGCTCGGTCCGACCTCGTCGCTGAAGAACGCACCATCGATCGGTTTCCAGTGGCTGTTCCTGAAGAGCGGGCCAGGGGCTACCAACCACTTCGAAGCGGGCGGCTTCGTGCGGAGCAACCCGGGCGTCGCCTACCCGAACGTGATGTTCCAGTTCCTCCCCATCGCCTCGCGCAGCTACGAGTCATCGCCCACGGACCGGCACGGGTACCAGCTGCACGTCGGCCCGGTCTCCTCCGATGCGCGTGGCTACGTCCGGATCCGCTCGGCCAACCCGACGGCCACCCCGTCGATCCGGTTCAACTTCTTGTCCACCGAGCAGGACCGTCGCGAGTGGATCGAGTCCGTGCGGATCGCCAGGGAGATCCTCTCCCAGCCCGCGTTCGCGCAGTACGACGGAGGCGAGGCCGCTCCTGGACCGGCCGTCCGCACCGACGACGAAGTGCTGGCCTGGGTGGCCGAGCACGCGGTCTCGGCGATGCACTACGCGAGCACCTGCCGGATGGGCACGAACGACCAAGCCGTGGTCGACCCGTCCTCGATGCGGGTGCACGGCACCGAAGGCCTGCGTGTGGTGGACGCCTCGGTCATGCCGTACGTCACCAACGCCAACACCTTCTCGCCGGTCGCCATGATCGCGGAGAAGGCATCTGACCTGATCCTCGGCCGTAGGCCGCTGGCCCCGCAGTACGAGCAGTTCCACCGCCACGAAACTGCAGAGGTGGGGACGACGTCGATCAGCTAGCACCGTCCCCGAACGGTAACTGCGGCGCGCGCATAGGCTCGAACCCGTGAATCCGTCGACGATGCAGGCCCAGGTGATCGTCGACGAGCTGATCCGGTGCGGCGTCACGGACGCGGTGCTCTGCGCGGGCTCGCGTAACGCACCGCTCTCGTTCGCGCTCCACGCGGCCGACACGACCGGCCGGCTCCGGTTGCACGTGCGCATCGACGAGCGCACGGCCGGCTTCCTGGCACTCGGGCTCGCTCTGCGGTCTCGTCGTCCGGTACCGGTGTGCACCACCTCGGGCACGGCGGTCGCGAACCTGCACCCGGCGGTGCTCGAAGCGTCCTACTCGGGAGTACCGCTGGTCGTGCTCAGCGCCGACCGCCCTCAGGAGATGGTCGGCACGGGGGCCAGCCAGACGATCTCACAGGCAGGGATCTTCGGCCCCGCCGTCCGGCTCGTGCTGAGCGGAAGCGCCGGAGGAGGCCCGGAGGACAACGGCCGCTGGCGCTCGCTTGTGGACCGTGCCGTCGCCGCGGCCAACGGCGCACTCGGCGGGCAGCCGGGGCCGGTCCAGCTCAACCTGCCCTTCGCCGAACCTCTGGTGCCCGACGGCACCGGCGTCGCCCCAGCGGGCCGGCCCGGCGGCGAGCCATGGACCTCGGTGTCTCCCGTCGTGCGACAAGCGCCTGCGCTCCCGCTCGACCCGTCGGCGCCGACGCTCGTCATCGCCGGCAGCAACGCCCCGGACGGTCTGGGCGACCTGCCGGTCCCGGTCATCGCGGAGCCGTCGTCGGCGCCGTGGCCGGCTTCTGTGCGCACCGGCCCCTGGCTGCTCGCAACCTCGGCGGCAGAGTCGCTGAAGCCGGCCCAGGTGGTGGTGGCGGGCCGTCCCACACTGCATCGGCCGGTCCAGCGACTGCTGGCCGACCCGTCCGTCGCCACCTACGTGCTCGCCGACCCCGACGGGGCGCCGTGGACCGACGTGGCGGGCACGGTCCGGGCCGTGGGTTCGCTGCCGAGCCTCACGCCTGACGGGTCCTGGATGCACCTCTGGCAGACAGCCGACACCGCCGCCGCGAAGGCGCTGGACCATGCCTTGGACGCGGGCATGGCGCCCGTCGGGCTGCGGCTGGCCCGGTCGGTGCTCGCCGCCCTGCCCGACGGTGGTCAGCTGCTGCTCGGCTCGTCGAACCCCGTGCGGGACGTCTCGCTCGCAGCGGCCCCGCGGCACGGGCTCACGGTGCTGAGCAACCGTGGCGTCGCGGGAATCGACGGCACCGTGTCGACGGCGCTCGGAGCGGCTCTGGTCCACGACGGACCGGCGTACGCGCTGGTCGGCGACCTCACACTGCTGCACGACGCCACCGGG
Organism: Pseudonocardia sp.; assembly: GCA_036498885.1. Classification (GTDB taxonomy): domain Bacteria; phylum Actinomycetota; class Actinomycetes; order Mycobacteriales; family Pseudonocardiaceae; genus Pseudonocardia. The sequence goes on along the minus strand of DASYES010000056.1, from coordinate 3,399 downwards.
TTCGTCATCGGCCCGCAGGAGCCGCGGCCCGACCTCACCGTCGTCGTCCTCAACGACGGGGGTGGCGGGATCTTCGAGCTGCTGGAGCAGGGGGCGCCCGAACACGCGGAGGCGTTCGAGCGGGTCTTCGGCACCCCGCACCAGGTCGACCTGGCCGCGCTGTGCGCCGCCACCGGCGTCGGTCACATCCGGGTGGACGTCGCCGACGTCGCGGCCGCCCTCACGCCCGCTCCGGGTCTGCGGGTGGTGGAGGTGGCTGCCGAGCGTTCCACGCTCCGGGCGGGGCACGCGGCGTTGCGGTCCGCGGTGGCCGCCGCGGTGGCGGCGGCCTGACCGGCGGCGGCACGACGGGAGCCACGGCCGCGGACAGTGGCCGAGCAGGCCGTCAGTTGCCGGCCTGCAGCGCGTCGCGCACGGCCACCATCTTCGCCGCGGCCTCCCGCGCCTCCTTGCGGGGATCGGAGTCGGCCACGATCCCGCAGCCGGCGAACAGCCGAGCGACCTGGCCGTCGAGCTGGGCGCAGCGCAGCGCGATGCCGAGCTCGCCGTCGCCGCTGCTGTCGACCCAGCCCACGGGCCCGGCGTAGCGGCCCCGATCCATCCCTTCGAGCTCGGTGATCAGGCGGAGCGCGGCTTCGCGGGGCGTGCCGCCGACCGCGGCCGTCGGGTGTACGGCCTCGGCCAGCTCCAGCAGCGATGCGGGATCGGTGGGGTCGAGAGTGCCCCGCACGTCGCTCGAGAGGTGCGACACGTTGTGCAGCGCGATCACCCCCGGCTGCTCCGGCACGTCGAGCGTGGTGCAGAGCGGGCGGAGCGCGTCAGCCAGCGAGTCGACTGCGAGGGCGTGCTCGTGCCTGTCCTTGGCCGAACCGAGCAGCTGGCCCGAGAGGTTGTCGCCCGAGCCCGGCCAGATCGTCCCGGCGAGCACCCGGGATTCGACGACATTCCCGGTGCGCCGCACCAGCAACTCGGGCGTGGCTCCCACCAGCCTGTCCACTGCGTACGACCAGCAGGTCGGGTACCGCTCGGCCAGCCCGCCGAGCAGGAACCGGGGATCGAAGGGTTCGTCGCCGACCGCCAGCAGGTCATGGGCGAGGCACGCCTTCTCGAGTTCGCCCGCGCGCATCCGGCGCACGGCCTCGGCCACGGCCGTCCGGTACCCGGCGACGGGGAGCATGCCGTCGGCGAAGCGCAGGGTGCCGGTGGGGCGCACCGGGCTGACCGCCCGCACGGCCGGCGGCCCGTCCCCGAACTCGGTGACCCACGACAGCCCCTCGCGCCGGCCGACCAGCACGCGAGGCACCACGAGCGTCGAGCCATCGGACGAGTCGGCGAAGGTGAAGCTGGCGAAGGCCACAGGTCCCGTGCCGGGCACCTGGACGTCGTCGGTCACGCGCAGCCGGCTGGTGAACGACTGCCACCAGGCGTCCGCCTCGGTGAAGCGCTGGGGCCCGGTGCCGGTGAACCGGGCGACCTCCCCCCAGCCGACGAGGCCGTCGGAGCCGCGCACCCAGGACAGCGGGTTCTGGTCGTCGGGGAGGAGGTCGATCAGCCGGCCCGGGTCGTCGATGAGCCGCGTTCGCACGCCCAACCCGCCGGACAGCGGGGCGATTGTCACGAGCCCGAGAGTAGGAGCCCGCAACCTGCGGTGCGCGGCGGGTCGGCGAGGTGCCGCCCACAGCGGTGTTCCACCAGCCAATAGAATGCACGCTGTGACGACTGGCACGGGGCGTGGCGACACCCGGGCCGTCGACGAGCTCGCGGCACTGGTGCGCCCTGCCATACGGGGGATCGCCCGACGGCTCCCCGAGATCGTCACCTGGCTGGCAGTGGTTGCCACCGTGCTGGCCGTGCTGGCACTCACGGGTGCCGCCGTCGACGACCGCGCGATCGATGCCAACCCGGCCGTGGCCCAGGCGGAGGTGCTGCCCGGCTCCTCGTTCTCCCGCACGCTGGTCCGGTTCACCGTGGCCAACGGGGAGGCGGTTGTGCCGGAGCACGGGGTCTTCTACCCGTGGGGCCTGCACGAGGGCGAGGACGTCGCGGTCGAGTACGACGTGACCAAACCCGAGCTCGTGCGGGTGGCCGGGCGCTCCGTGATCGACGGGGTGCTTCCGCTGGGGATCGGCGTGCTCGTGATGTGGGCGGTGCTGGGCCCACTCGCCGTGTGGCTGCGTCGCCGCCGCGCCGGCGGCTGACGGGTCACAATCGGGCGGACCGGGCCCGTGAGCCCGCGCGGGTGGCGAACGCCACCCCGAGCACCGCCACCACCATGCCTGCGATGGCGATCGGTCCGAGCGTCTCGTCGAACATCGCCCATGCCATCAGCGCGGTGATCCCGGGCACGAGATAGAAGTAGCTGGTCACCTGGGATGCCGCGCCGCGGCGCAGCATCAGGAACAGCAGCGAGATCCCGCCGCCGGTGAGCACCAGCACCGACCAGGCGAGCGCGCCGATCAGCTGCGGTGTCCAGTCGAACCGGAAGGACTCGAACGCCAGCGCGAACGGCAGCGTCACCAGCAGCGAGGCCGCGAACTGGACGACCTGCCCGGTGCGCAGATCGAAATGCGGGCAGAACCGCTTCTGGTACAGCGTGCCTGCGGTGATCGCGAGCAGCGCCATCGTGGTCAGTCCGAGCGTCAGCGGCGTCAGGCCCGAGGTGGTGAGCTTGCTCGATACGACAAGGGTGACCCCGGCGAAACCGAGCAGCAGCCCCGCCACCTGCAGCCGCCCGAGCCGCTCGCCGAGCAGCGCCGCGAACACAGCGGTCAGCACCGGCTGCAGGTTCACCACCAGCGCCGTGACGCCGGCAGGCATCCCGGCTGCGACCGCCGCCCACACACCACCGAGGTAGCCGGCCTGGATGCCCACACCCGCCACCGCGATGTGCCCGGCCTGCCGCCAGCCCGGCCAGGGCGCCCGCGCGACGAGTGCGAGCAGGAGCATCAGCACGACGACCCCGGCGTAGCGCAGGATCAGGAAGCTCAGCGGTTCCGCGTAGGGGGCCGCGTACTTGGCCACCACGAAACCCGACGCCCAGATCACCACGAACAGGAACGGGGTGGCACGTACGGCGAGCGTGGCGGAGGACTCCGGAGTCGAGATGGCGGCGATACGGCGACCCTAACCCGCAGCCCCGAGCCCCCACCGCCCGAGCCGCCCACCACCCCCGCGAGTCGCCCGTTACGAGAGCACGAGCCGCCCGCTCCTGGAGCGCGAGTCCCCCGACCCCCCGCGAGTCGCCCGTAACCCGAGCGCGAGTCGCCCGATTCTGGGGCGCGAGTTGCCTGGGAACCCCCGCGAGTCGCCCGATTCTGGGGCGCGAGTCGCGCGGGAACCTCCGCGAGTCGCCACTTTCTGGAGCGCGAGTCGCCCGTTGCTGGACCGCGAGTTGCCCTT
>DASYES010000055.1:0-2915 GCA_036498885.1 Pseudonocardia sp. | reverse complement strand
CCAGCAGCTCGGCGCTATCGGCTCCCAGACGCCACGGGCTGGGCCGGCTCGCAACCGTCGCGCCCCGCTTCGCGAAGGCGTCGACGGCTCCGCGACCCGCATCCGGCCCCAGCAGTCGCCGTCCGTCCTCCGAGCGCCGCTGGTGGGCGTCGAAGGCAGCCGCGAACTCGGCGTCGAGCGGATCGGACGGAGCGAACTCGACACGCCCCACGACGGTGAGCGTCAGCAGCGCGGGGCATCCGGCCTCGACACAGGTGGCTGCGAGCGCATCCATCTCCTCGGCGGTGAGCAGGTCGAGCACGGCGGACGTGGTGACGAGCGAGGTCCCTGCGAGCTGCGCGGCTCGCAGGGCGGTGAAGTCGCCCTGCTGCGTCCGCGCCCTGACCGCCGCGCCGTCGGCCGCCCCGTCCGGCATGTCCGCGGCTGCGCGGGCGAGCAGCACGGGGTCGCGGTCACGGAGGATCCACCGCTGCGGACCGGGCAGTCGTCCGGCGAGCCAACGGCCCATCGAGCCGCTGCCACACCCGAGGTCGGTGATGATCGCCTCGCCACCTGCCGGGACGGTGGTCTCCAGGTGGGAGCGGAGCCGCTCGACCAGCTCGGACGAACGTGCGGCTGCGTCGGCGCCTTCGCGCAACGTCAGCCAGTCGGGGGCGCACACGGGTGATCCGGGAACGCTCAGCCGTGCGTCCCACTCAGCTGCTCCAGCACTCCGGCCAGGCATCGTGACGTCACCTCCCACCCGTGCAGCGTGCTTCGCCGGTCCCGAGCGGAGCGGCGTAGTGCATCCCGCAGCGCCGGCTCGCCGAGCCACCGCCGCAGCGCCCCGGCGAGCGCCGGGATATCGTCGGGGGTAACCAGGATTCCCGGCACTGATGCGTCCGGGGCGCAGCCGAGAGTCTCGGGCACTCCTCCGGTGGACGCCGCGAGCACAGGAATCCCCCGGGCGAGCGCCTCGGCCACGACCATCCCGTAGGACTCGACGCGGGACGGCAGCACCAGGAGGTCGGCGCGGGCGTAATCCGTGGCGATCTCCGTGCCCGTGCGCGGGCCGGTGAGCCGGACCCGCTCGCCGAGCCCGTGACCGTCGATGGCGCCCCGGAGCGCAGCCACGAACGCCGGGTCGCGGCGCAGCGGCCCGACCAGCTCGCAGCTCCACGGCAGGTCGGCGACGGCCGCGAGGGCATCGACGAGCACGTCCTGACCCTTGGTCGGCGTGACCGACCCGACGCACAGCAGGCGGCTCGCGCCATCCGTGCCCGGGGCGAGCGGAGCGGGATCCGTGCCCGGGGCGGCGACGTGCACCCGATCTGCAGGGAGCTCGTGCTGCGCGACGATCCGGCGGGCCGCCCACGGGCTGGTGGCGACGACGGCGCTCGCGGCGTGCAGGGTCTCCCGCTCGAGGGCGGCCAGCTCCGCCGCCGACGCGGGCCCCGCCCCGACCTCGTCGCCGAGAGGCAGGTGCACCAGCACGACGAGTGCCAGCCGCCGGGCCTGCGGGACAACGACGTCCGGGACGCCGCAGGCCACGAGCCCGTCGATGAGCCCGACGGCACCGTCGGGCACCGCGGAGAGCGTGCGGGCCAGCGCCGCCCGCGCAGCATCGTCGGGCCGGGGCCACCCTCCGGCGACGGCAACCTCGTGCACCTGCCAGCCCGTAGCCGGCAGGCCGCCGCAGACGCGGCGGTCGTAGGCGTTGCCACCGCTCGGCACGGAGACGTCGTCGATGTCACTCGGAACGACGACGTGCACCGGGCGCAGGGCCGTGCGGCCCCCGGTCGTCACAGCGAGCGCTCGTAGCTCGCCCAGGCGACGTGCGACTCGTGCAGGGCCACGCTGATCCCGGCGAGGCCGCGGGCTCCCTCCCCGAGGGCGCCGTCGTGCACCCGCTCGGCCAGCCGATCGGCGATGACCTTGGCGAGGAACTCCGTCGACGTGTTGACGCCGGCGAATGCCGGCTCGTCGTCGAGGTTGCGGTAGTTGAAATCGGCCAGGACGGCGCCGAGCTCGTTGGTGGCCAGCCCGATGTCGACGACGATGCCGTCGGTGTCGAGATCGGGCCGGCGGAAGGTTGCGTCCACCACGTACGTCGCGCCGTGCAGGCGCTGTGCAGGGCCGAATACCTCGCCCTGGAAGCTGTGAGCGATCATGACGTGATCGCGAACGGTGATGCCGAACAAGACCGAACCTCCCAGGAATGCCTAGTCGTGCTCATAGACGACACGGACGCACAGCCCGGGGAGTTCACCGCCGGCAAGAGCTGACATCAGCCGGGGCAGTTCCTCGAAGGGCGTCTCGTCCGTGACGAGCGTGTCGAACACCGGGTCCGCGAGCAGGCGCAGTGCCAGCTCCAGCCGGTCTCCGAAGCTGCGGCGCGCGCGCCGTGCGGGCGCGACCGCCCCCACCTGGCTGCTGCGGATCACCAGCCGGCGTGGGTGGAAGAACTCACCGAGCGGCACGCGCACCGGCCGGTCGCCGTACCAGCTCATCTCTATGACCTCGCCCTCGTCGGCGAGCAGTTCGAGTGACCGGGTGAGCCCCGCCTCCGTGGCGCTGGCGTGCACCACCAGGTCGCACTCCCCCGCAGCCTCATCCGGCGTGGCGAACCCGACGCCGAGCGCCTCGGCAACCGCAGCGCGTGCGGGGTCGACGTCGACGAGTTCGACCCTGACCCCGGGAAAGCGCGCGAGCAGCGCGGCCACGCTGCAGCCGACCATCCCGGCCCCGACGACGGCGATTCTGTCGCCGACCAGGGGGGCCGCGTCCCACAGCGCGTTCACCGCGGTCTCGAGCGTGCCTGCGAGCACTGCCCGTTTGGGTGGTACGTCGTCGGGTAATGGGGTCACAGAGGCGGCCGGCACCACGTAGCGGGTCTGATGGGGGTAGAGACAGAACACGGCGCGGCCCATCAACGC
>DASYES010000054.1:0-3390 GCA_036498885.1 Pseudonocardia sp. | reverse complement strand
CCGAGCTCGAGGACCTCACGCCTGACGAGGCGGTCGAGCTCATGACCTTCACGCAGGCGGCGGTCCAGGCGCTGAAGCAGGTCGCGGCGCCGCACGCGTTCAACGTCGGGATCAACCTCGGCACCGTGGCGGGTGGCTCGCTGGCCGAGCACCTGCACCAGCACGTCGTGCCGCGGTGGGGCGGCGACGCGAACTTCATCTCGGTCGTCGGCCAGACCAAGGTGATCCCGCAACTGCTGTCCGAGACCCGCGCGTTGCTCGCGGCGGCCTGGTCGCCGAGTGGAGAACCGCGGGGAGGCGGCGCGGACGACCGGCGCTAGGCTGCCTCTGGTCCAGGCGGCGGCCGGCGCGCTGTGGCCGGTCACCACGGGCCCCGGCCGATCAAGCAGGAGTCCATGCTCAACGTCCTCGCCCGTGTGCGCGTCAACCGAGTGACCGATCCCATCGGTCGATGGCTCGTCGGGCACGGAGTCGCACCCGACGTCGTCACCGTGATCGGCACCGTCGGCTCGGTCGCCGCGGCGCTCTGGTTCCTGCCCCGTGGCCAGCTCTTCGTCGGCACGCTCGTGATCACGCTGTTCGTGCTGTTCGACCTCATCGACGGCGCCATGGCACGGGCGAGGGGCAACGGCACACCGTTCGGCGCGGTGCTCGACTCCACGTGCGACCGGGTGACGGACGGGGCTCTGTTCGCCGGGCTCACCTGGTGGTGCCTCGGGGTGGGCGATCAGCGGCTCCTCGGCGTCGCCGCACTGATCTGCCTGGTCGCGGGCCAGCTGATCTCCTACATCAAGGCCCGGGCCGAGGGCGCCGGGCTCTCCGCCGACGGCGGGCTCGTCGAGCGTGCCGAGCGGTTGATCGTCGCGCTGGTCGGCACGGGCCTGCACGGGCTGGGGGTGCCCTACGCGCTTCCCGTCGCGCTCTGGCTCCTGGCCGTGGCGTCGGTGTGGACCGTCGGGCAGCGCATCCTGCTCGTCTACCGGAGCGCACAGGCGAGTGGCCCCGTGACCGCCACCGGCCCGTCCGGCTCCACCGACTCGGCGCCGAACCCGTGACCGCCCGGCTCGACCCGCCGCACCTGTCCCGCGTCCGTCCGGTCGGCGCCACCCGGAGCGGCTCCGCGTCGCGCGCCGCGCGGCTCGCCGCGCGTGTCGCCGACGCCGAGTATGCGGCGGCCTGGCGGCTGGTGCGCGGGCTCCCGCCCGGCCCGGCCTACGGGGCGTTCCGGATCGGTGCCGACCTCGCGACACGCCAGGGCGGGGCAGGGGTGCGCCAGCTTCGGGCGAACCTGGCGCGGGTGGTGCCGGCGGCGTCCGCGGCGCAGCTCGACCTGCTGGTTCGTGACGGGATGCGCAGCTACGCCCGGTACTGGTGCGAGACGTTCCGGCTGCCGGCGATGGACCTCGCCGAGGTCCACGCCAGGGTGGATCCGTTCCTCACCGGGCGCGGCCCGTTCCTCGAGGCGGTGGAGGCCGGTCGCGGCGTGGTCTTCGCGGTGCCGCACAGCGGCAACTGGGACGTCGCAGGCGTGTGGCTGGTGGAGACGCTGCGCCGGCTCGGCAGGCCGCCCGCGTTCACGACGGTGGCGCAGCGGTTGCGCCCGGAGTCGCTCTACCGGCGGTTCGTCGCCTACCGCGAATCGCTGGGGTTCGAGGTCGTGGCCGCGGAGGACGGGTCGGCCGCGCACAGGGCGCTGATCCGGCGGCTCCGCGGGGGTGGGATCGTCTGCCTCGTGGCCGATCGGGACATCACTGGCACCGGCGTCGAGGTGCAGTTCCTTGGCGAGCCGGCGCGGTTCCCCGCCGGCCCGGCCCGGCTGGCCGCCCTGACGGGTGCGCTGCTGATGCCGGCCTACCCGCACTTCACCCCCGACGGCTGGCAGGTGCCCATCGCGGAGCCGGTGACGGTCGGTGACGGTTCGCGGCTGCGCACCGGCGAGTCACGGGCGGGAGCCGTGGCCGAGGCGATGCAGGCGATCGCCGACGAGTTCGGCCGGCTGATCGCGCGCGCCCCGGCCGACTGGCACGCGCTGCAGCCGATCTGGACCGCGGACCACGCCCGCGCGGAAATGGTGCGATGACCGACTCCGACGGTGCACCACCCGCCCGGCAGCGGTTGCGGGTGGGCATCGTCTGCCCGTACTCGCTCGACGTCCCAGGCGGTGTGCAGGCCCACGTCGTCGGCCTCGCCGGGGCGCTCGAAGATCTCGGGCACACCATCAGCGTCCTGGCCCCGGCCGCCGAGCACACACCTGTGCCCGCGTTCGTCACCCCGGCCGGGCGCGCGCTGGGAGTGCCGTACAACGGCTCGGTGGCACGTGTGACGTTCGGTCCGGTGACCTACGCCAGAGCCCGCCGCTGGCTTGCCGAGAACTCCTTCGACGTGCTCCATCTGCACGAGCCCACGACGTTCAGCCTGTCGGTGCTGGCCCTGCTCGCGGCCGAGGGCCCGATCGTGGCGACGTTCCACACCTCGACCGAGCGCTCACGTGCGCTCAGCGCGTTCGGTGGCGTGCTGCGCCCGCTCATGGAGAAGGTCACCGCCCGGATCGCGGTGTCGCCGCTCGCCCGTCGCGTGCAGGTCGAGCATCTCGGCGGTGACGCCGTCGAGATCCCCAACGGGGTCGACATCCCCGCCTTCGCCGCAGGTGCAATGCTGCCCGGCTACCCCCGGCCGGGGACCGTCGGCTTCCTGGGGCGGTTCGACGAGCCGCGCAAAGGCATGACCGTGCTGCTCGACGCGCTGCGCGCGCTGGCGCCGTCGCGGCCCGGCCTGCGTCTGCTGGTGGTCGGACGGGGAGACGTGGGCGCGCTGCGGCGTGCCGCGGGACCGGTGGCCGATCGCCTCGACGTCCTCGGCCCCGTCGACGACGCCACGAAGGCCGCCGCGCTGCGGTCGGTCGACGTGTTCTGCGCGCCCAACCTCGGGGGTGAGAGCTTCGGCATCGTGCTGACGGAGGCGATGGCAGCCGGCGCGCCCGTGCTGGCGAGCGACCTCGACGCCTTCCGCGCCGTCGTGGGCGGCTCCGGGGCGGGTGTCCTGTTCCCGACGGGCGACGGAGGCGCGCTCGCCGCCGCGCTCGCGGTGCTGCTGGACGACCCGTCCACGCGAGCCGCCATGTCCGCAGCGGGCCGGATGCGAGCTGCCGACTTCGGCTGGCCCGCCGTCGCGGCCTCCGTGGTGCGGGTCTACCGGGCCGCGGTGGCGGCCGACCCCCGTCGTGTCGTCGGTGCATCGTGACCCCCGAGATGTGGACGCTGGTCGTGGCCGCCGTCCTCGTACTGGTCTGGGCCACCGTGCTGTGCTTCGCGCGAGTGCGCAGGCTGGACCGCCTCCACGTCCGCACCGACGCCGCGCGCGCGGGCCTGGATGCCGTGCTCGATCGGCGCG
>DASYES010000053.1:0-1716 GCA_036498885.1 Pseudonocardia sp. | reverse complement strand
CGATTGCTCGAACATGGCATACGCCCCGACGCCGAGCGCGTGCTGGACCTGGGCTGCGGCGGCGGGGAATGGCTCCTGCGCGCGCTGGCCACGCACCCGAGCCTGCGGGCCGAGGGCGTCGACATCGGTACGGCCGCGCTGGCGCAGGCGCGCGAGGCCGCAATCACGATGGGCGTCGACAAGCGCCTCACCCTCCATCACCACGACGCGGCAGGCTTCACCTCCACGCACTCCTTCGATCTCGTGCTCAGCGTGGGGGCCACACACGCCTTCGGTGGTCTGCTCCCCACACTTGCGGCGGCGCGCCGGCATCTGGCACCCGGAGGTTGCGTCCTGATCGGCGAAGGATTCTGGGAGCGCGAGCCTTCGCACGAGGCCGTCGAGATGCTCGGGGACTTCACCGACCTGGCGACCACCGTGGAGCGCGTCGCCGCCGACGGGTGGACACCCCTTCACGGACACGTCAGCACGCGTCAGGAGCTGGACGACTACGAGTGGGCGTGGACGGGTTCGCTGGCCAGGTGGGCCCTGGACCACCGAGCCGACCCGGACAGTTCCCCTGCACTCGCGGCAGCCACGACCCACCGCTCCGGATGGCTGCGCGGCTACCGCGGAACCTGGGGTTTCATCGCCCTCGTCCTTCGCTCGACAGCCGGCTGACGGTCCATGACGGCATCGCGATTCCGATAATCTGCTCGGCTGTGTCGAGCACTCGCCACCTCCCACAGGCGCCGACCAACAGTCGCGACCTCGCCGCCACCGCAGGGGTGGACGCGCACTGGCACGACGAGAACCAGGTGGCGTATGCCAGCCAGGGGGTGCTGGCCGTGCACACGGAGGCCTCGCGCTGGATCGTGCCCGCGCATCGAGCGATCTGGGTGCCGGCGGGCACGGTCCACTCCCATCGGGCATACGGCGAGACGCGCCTCCATCTGCTCGGGCTGCCCGCCGAGCGCAACCCCCTCGGTCTCGTCGAGCCGACGGTCCTCGCGGTGTCCCCGCTCCTGCGTGAACTGCTCATCGCCTACACCGCGTTCGACGAGTCGCAGGACGTTCGAGCACGCCGGCGGATGCTCGGCGTGCTGCTCGATCAGCTGGCAGCGGCACGGGAACGGCCCGTCAGGGTCCCCGCCGCCCGCGACGCCCGGCTCGCGGCCGTCACCGCGATCATCGAATCCGACCCGTCGGACTCGCGCAGCCTCGACGCCCTCGGGCGGGAGGTCGGTGCGAGCGGGCGGACGCTGACCAGGCTGTTCCGCCAGGACGTGGGGATGACCTTCCCGCAGTGGCGTACCCAGCTGCGGCTCTACCGGGCGCTTGCGCTGCTCGCCGAGGGCCAGTCCGTGACGACGGTGGGGCGGCGCTGCGGCTTCGCGACCACCAGTGCGTTCATCGACGTCTTCCGGCGGTCACTGGGGCACACCCCGGGCGCCTACCTCCGGAGCAGGCAGGCGAGCTCGGGCGCCGGCGGATGATCTCAGCGGTCCCCGCTCGGTGCGCCGGGCACCGACTACTCTGGACCTGTGCTTCCCGTGATCGGTGTGCTCGCTCTGCAGGGTGACGTCCGCGAGCACCTTGCGGCCGTGTCGGCCTGCGGCGACGTCCGTGGTGTGGCGGTGCGCCGCCCCTCCGAGCTCGACGCCGTGGACGCGTTGGTGATCCCCGGCGGCGAGTCCACCACGATGAGCCGGCTGCTCGAGGTCTTCGAACTGCTCG
>DASYES010000052.1:0-3557 GCA_036498885.1 Pseudonocardia sp. | reverse complement strand
CTTTGTGGGCGGTCCGGACGAGGGCGGCGAGATCGAACCCGTCGACGTGTTCGCGCCCGCGGGCCGCGTGGGCACGCGGGTACCGCACGAATGGCTCGACGAGACCCGCACTCGCTCCACCCTCGACCTGGCCGGTCCCGGGTGGGCGCTCGTCGTGAACGGCGACCCGGCGGCGTGGGAGCGCGGTGCCGCAGCCGCACCACTGTCCCTGCCGGTGCACCAGCTGGCGGCGGGGTTCCTCCCGGCGGGGTGCGCGCTGCTGCTGCGCCCCGACCAGGTCGTCGGCTGGCGCGGCACGGATCCCACGGCACCCGCCGATGTCGTACGCAGAGTCCTGACGGGGGCCGCCGACCTCCGCCGCACGAGCGGCACGCCCGTCCGAAACTAGGAGACGACAGCTCCGCTCGTGCGGTGGTCAGGTGGCCGACAGGCTGGTGGGGCCGCTCGCGAGCACGGCCGCGGCCAGCGCTTTCGCGGCCGGACGCTGCTCCGTGCGGGGGTTGGTGAGCAGCACGAGATCGATGTAGCCCAGCTCCGGAAGGCGGTGCTGCGGACCGAGCGACGTCAGCTGCACCGGGACGAGGCTGCTCGCCAGCGCGGAGATGCCGATGCCGGCCGCGACGGCGGCGATCAGGCCGTTGACGCCCCGGCAGATGCAGGCGCTGCGGTAGGCGGTGTTGGTGCGCTCCAGGGCGTTCCGCATCGCCGAGCGGCTGAGGCTCGGTGTCGGGTAGACGACGAGCGGGAGCGGCTTGCCGAAATCGAGCCTGGTGGAGCCGTTGCCCACCCACACCAGGCGGTCGCGCCGCACGAGCTGCCCGCGGTGCTCGCCGCGCGGACGTTTGCCCACGAACAGGTCGAGCCGGTCGTTCTCCAGCCTCCGGTGCAGGCTGCCGCTCTGGTCGACGGTCAGGTCGAAGTCGACGAGGGGGTGGTCCCGGCGGAAGTCGCGCAGAATCTGCGGCAGCCGGGTGAGGGCCAGGTCGTCGGACATGCCGATGCGCAACCTGCCGTGCGGGCGTTCGCCGTTGAAATAGTTGGCCGCCTGCTCGTGCACGGCGAGGATCGACCCGGCGAACCCGATCATGGCCTCGCCGTCCGTGGTGATCGTGACCGAGTGCGTGTCGCGCTGCACGAGCACCCGGCCGGTGGCCTCCTCGAGCTTGCGGATGTGCTGGCTCACGGTGGGCTGGCGGATGCCGAGGCGGGCCGCCGCCTGCGTGAAGCTGCGGGTCTGGGCGACGGCGAGGAAGGTCTGGAGCTGGATCGGGTCGTACGTGACGGCCATAACGCTCCGAAATAACAGTAAGTCGGCTGATCGACGTTCAGAATAGCCTGTTGTTCTTCCAGACTGGAGGTGATCTTTCGACGCTATGAAGGGCTCTCTGTGACAACGGCTACGGCCGAAATACCCGCAAGCACCACCGCTACGACGCATCGCAGGGGCACGTTCGCCGCGCTCAGGGTGCACAACTACCGGATCTACGTCGCCGGTCACGTCGTCGCCAGCACGGGCACGTGGATGCAGAGCATCGCGCTGGACTGGCTGGTACTGGAGCTGACGGGCAGCTCCGCCGCCGTCGGCGTCACGATGGCGATGCAGTTCCTGCCGATGCTGCTGCTCGGTGTGCACGGCGGCATGCTCGCTGATCGCTTCCCGAAACGAACCATCCTCATCATCACCCAGTCCCTGAACGGTGCACTGAGCGGCAGCCTCGCCGTCCTGACGCTCACGGGGCACGTGCGCGTCGAGTACGTCTACGCGTTCGCACTCGCCCAGGGCCTGGTGATGGTCGTCGACAACCCGACGCGCCAGGTGTTCGTCAACGAGCTGGTGCCGGCGCTCTACGTGCGCAACGCGATCGCACTCAACTCGGCGGTGTTCCAGACGTCTCGGCTGATCGGCCCCGCCGTCTCCGGTGTGCTGATCGGCACGGTGGGCACGGGGTGGGCGTTCGCCGCGAACTCGGCGTCCTACGCCGCGCCGGTGGTCGGCCTGGCGCTGATCCGCTCGGCCGAGCTCACCCGCGCTCCCACCGCTCTTCGGACACCGCGACAGCTCCGGATGGCCCTCCGCTACGTGCGGGCGCGCCCGCACGTCGTCTGGACGATCTTCCTCGTCGGCGTGATCGGGACCTTCGGCTTGAACTTCCCCGTGGTGCTGACCGCGATGGCCGACCAGACCTTCCACGGCGGGCCCGACCTCTACGGCCTGTTCAACGCCGTGCTCGCGGTCGGCTCGGTGGCCGGTGCGCTCATCGCGGGCGGGCGCACCGACACGCGGCTGCGCACGCTGGTCCTGGGCGCGGTGGGATTCGGTCTCGCGCAGACCGCCGCCGCGCTCGCCCCCGGGATCGCGACGTTCCTCGCCGCGCTCGTGGCGCTGGGGATGGTCAACCTGATCTTCCAGGCGATGGCCAACTCGTCGGTGCAGTCGTGGGTGGACCCACAGGTACGGGGCCGGGTGATGGGGCTCTACATGCTGGTGTTCGTCGGCGGCACGCCGCTGGGCGCCCCCATGATCGGGTGGATCACCACCGAGTACGGACCGCGGGTCGCCATGGCGTTCTGCGGCATCATCCCCGCCCTCGCCGCGGTGACTGTGGGGCTCACGCTGTGGCTGAAGGCGCGCGGGCGGCTCGCCCGGAGAGGTCCGGTGCCGCAGGCCGCGGGGTGACCGAAGGCCGGCGGGGCTACGCCCGTGGTGGTACCTACGGGGTCTCCGCCGAGAGGACGCGCTGATCGCCGGCCCTTTCCCAGCGGGGACCGACGCCGGCCGCGGCCACCTGGGTGACGTCGCCCCTGGAGCTGCGGCCGGCGACGACCCCGAGCATCCGGCTGGCCGGGCGCTCGGGGTTCGCCGTGCTTGTCGCCGGCCTCGCCGCCGGAGGCGTGATGATCGGCTCGCGTCGCGACCGAGGTGCGGACGGGCACCGCGCAACTCGCCTCCAGCACGATCAGCGCGCTCGAGCCGGCGCTGCGCGGTAATTGTCGACGGTGTGGCAATTTTTATCGTTTTGTCAGGAAATGAGAGCACCGTAGCGCCCGCCGCATTTCCCCAGCACGTGATCACGGCCGAACGTTTCCGGACCGTTGTCCTACCGGCAGGATCGTGCTAGCGTAATTTCCTACCGAACAGTCGGAAATACGGCGGCACTCCTTACCTCACACGGGCTCGTCGACGCGACGGGCCCGCGGACTGCCACGCCCGCTCCCAGTGTCGCGGCCGGCCGCGCGGCTCGAGCCATCGGAAGGTTTCTGATGACATCCACCTTCGACTACGTCATCGTCGGCGCAGGATCAGCGGGATGCGTTCTCGCATCTCGGCTCTCCGAGCAGGACGACGTCAGCGTCCTGCTGCTCGAGAACGGCCCATAGGACGTTCGGCCCGAGATTCGGACACCTCCGATGTGGCCGACGCTCCTGGGCAGCGAGATCGATTACTCGTACCGGACCACCCCACAAGCCGAGATGGATGGCGTTCGGCTCGACTGGCCGCGCGGAAATACGGCGGCACTCCTTACCTCACACGGGCTCGTCGACGCGACGGGCCCGCG
>DASYES010000051.1:0-2387 GCA_036498885.1 Pseudonocardia sp. | reverse complement strand
GCCGTCCTCGGAGAGATCTGGGGTACTCGGCGCGCCGACAGCTTCGACCAGTGCTGTTGCCCGAGCTGAGGTCCGTCCCCGCTCGTCCGCTTCCGCCACTGGAGTACGTCCGTGCTGCTGCACGCCCCCACGCCGCTTGTCCTTGCCGATCTCACCGCGCTGACCAGTGAGGTCGCCGCCGAGGTACAGGCCGGCCTGCATCCCGTCACGATCGATCCCGAACGCCGCTGGTACCGGCTGCTGCGCAGCGACAGCTATGTCGACGTGTGGCTGATCAGCTGGGCCACGGAGCAGGCGGCCGAGCTGCACGACCATGCCGGCTCGCTCGGTGCGCTCACTGTGGTGTCCGGCGGTCTCCTGGAACAGCGCTGGGCGCGGGATGGCCTGCGGCCACGCCGGCTGCGAGCCGGGCGCAGCGTCGGTTTCCCGCTCGGGCATGTGCACGACGTGGGGAACCCGGCAGCGGAGCCCGCCGTGAGCGTGCATGCCTATTCGCCGCCGCTGACCGCCATGTCGTACTACGCCGTGGAGCCGGACCACCGGCTGCGGCGCACCCGCAGCGTCCTCGTGGAGTCGGGGTCATCGGAGGGAGTCGGATGAGCGAGCGTGCGAGCGAAACGTCGAGACAGCAGCGCACCGTGCACGACCTGCTGGCCGACGCACGGGCACGGCTGGACCGTCCCGACCCGCATCGCGCCGCGGCGATGGTGGGGCACGGGGCGATCCTCGTCGACACCCGGCCGGGGTGGCAGCGCGAGCAGGAGGGCGAGCTGCCCGGAGCCCTGGTGATCGAGCGCAACCACCTGGAGTGGCGTCTCGACCCGGCCTCGGACGCGCGGATCCCGGAGGCCACCGACCATGAGGTGACCTGGATCGTCGTCTGCTCGGAGGGCTACAGCTCCAGTCTTGCCGCGGCGTCGTTGCAGGACGTCGGCCTGCGCAACGCCACCGATCTCGACGGCGGCTACCAGGCCTGGAAGAAGGCGTTCGGTACCGCCGTCACGTGAAAGCGGTGATCCCGGTGATGTCGCGCCCGACGATCAGGGTCTGCATCGTCTCGGTGCCCTCGAAGGTGTGGATGGACTCGATGTCGGCCCAGTGCCGCACCACGTGGTGCTCGAGCAGGATCCCGTTGCCGCCGAGCAGGTCACGGGCTTCGGCGAGGATCGTGCGGGCGGTGCGCGTGTTGTGCATCTTCGCGAGCCCGGCGACTGTGGGCGACAGTCGCCCCGCGTCGGCGAGCCTGCCCAGCTGCATGCAGTAGAGCTGCATCCCGGTGAGGTCGGCGAGCATGCGCACCAACCGTTCCTGCACGATCTGGAACGACGCCAGCGGCTTGCCGAACTGCCGGCGGGCCATGGCGTAGCGCATCGCCGCTTCGTAGCCCGCCGTCGCATGCCCGAGTGCCATCCAGGCGCAGGTGCCGCGGGTGCGGCCGAGCACCCGCCCGGCGTCGGTGAAGGAGCGGGCGTTCACCAGCCGGTTCTGCTCCGGCACCCGGACGCCCGTGAGAGCGATGTCGGACTGCCACACCGAGCGCAGCGAGACCTTGCCGGTGATCACCTCGGCGCTGTAACCATCGGTCGGGGTCTCGACGACGAAGCCGAGCACGTTGCCGGTGTCCGTGTCGCGGGCCCACATGACCACGAGGTCGGCGATCGTGCCGTTGCCGATCCAGCGCTTGGCGCCGTCGAGTATCCAGTGACCGCCGTCCCGACGTGCGGTGGTCTCGAGGGCGACCGAGTCCGAGCCGTGTTCGGGCTCGGTGAGCGCGAACGCGCCGATCTTGTCGAGTGTGGACATCGCAGGTAGCCAGCGTTGCTTCTGCTCCGCAGAGCCGCATATGGCGATCGACTGCATGGCCAGCCCGGCGTGCACGGCGAGGAACGTGCCGAGCGAGCCGTCCCCGCGGTGCAGCTCCATGTGCACCAGCCCGCAGGCCAGGGGGCTCATCCCGGCGGCGCCGTAGCCTTCGATGTCCTCACCGACGATGCCGAGCTCTGGCAGCCGACGGAACAGGTGCCAGGGGAGCTCGGCTTTCTCCCAGTACTCCCCGATCTCGGGCAGCACCTCGTCGTCGACGAACTTGCGGACCGCGAGGAAGCGGCTCCACTGCTCGTCGGTGAACTGCTCGCGGACGAAGAAGAAGTCGGTGCCCAGGGCCTCGCCGAGATGGGCGTATCCGGTGTCCGGACGATCGCTGGTGGAGGCGGTGGCCTGCCGGTCCTGCGTCATCGCCCGATAGTGGCACGTGCTCAGAGGCGCGGCAGTCCGTGCAGGGCGTCGACCAGGGGTGCGAGCTCGGGAACGGAGCGCGCGGCGTCCAGGCTCTCCTTCAACGTCCTGTCATGGACCGGCCGTGCCTGCTCCAGCAGCTTCTTGCCCTC
>DASYES010000050.1:0-7607 GCA_036498885.1 Pseudonocardia sp. | reverse complement strand
GCGTACCGCTCCCGTACCGCAGGCGTCGGCTCCGCCCCGAACGTGACGGTGTCGGCCGCGGCCCAGTGCGGAGGGGCGGAGGTGCCGGCCAGCACCCACGCCGCCTGCCGGGCCGCGCCGTCGGCCACATAGTCGCCCGGGGTGGGCAGCAGCACCGGCCGGCCGAGCACCGCGGGCGCGATGCGGGCCACCGCATCCGAGCGCGCCCCGCCGCCAACGAGCAACGCCCGCTGCACCGCCACCCCGGCCGCGACCAGCGCATCCAGTGCGTCGGCGAGACCGCAGAGCAGCCCCTCGACGGTGGCACGGGCGATGTGCGCGGGTGTGGAGTTGGTGAGCGTGAGCCCGTGCAGCGCACCCGTGGCATCCGGCCGGTTGGGCGTGCGCTCGCCCTCCAGGTACGGCACGAGTACGAGCCCGTCCGCCCCGGCAGGAGCGGACAGCGCGAGCCGGGAGAGCTCCGCGTGGTCCACGCCGAGCATTCGCGCGGTGGCGTCGAGCACCCGTGCGGCGTTGAGCGTGCAGACCAGCGGCAGGTGCTCACCGGTGGCCGCGGCGAATCCGGCGATGATCGCGGTCTCGTCGGCCGTGGTCGTGGTGGTCACCGTCGAGACCACACCGGACGTGCCGATGGAGATCACCACGTCACCGCGTTCGGCGGCCAGCCCGAGCGCCGCCGCCGCATTGTCGCCCGCCCCTGGGCCCAGCAGCACGCCGTCCGGTGTCCGGCCCGCGGGCTCGGCAGGCCCGAGCACCCGGGGGAGGATCACGTCCGAACGGCCGAACGCGCGTTCCAGCAGGTCCGGCCGGTATTCGCCGGTGCTGCCGGAGAAGTAGCCGGTGCCGCTCGCGTCGCTGCGGTCGGTGACGAGGTCGGTCAGCACCCCGGTGCCACGCAGCTTCCACGTGAGCCAGTCGTGCGGAAGGCACACCGCAGCCGTGGCAGCGGCGTGCTCCGGCTCATGGGTGGCGAGCCAGCGCAGCTTCGTGACCGTGAACGACGCCACCGGCACGCTGCCCGTTGCCTCGGCCCACTCCTTCGCACCCAGCTCGGCGACGAGGTCGGCGGCCGCGCCTGCGGAACGGGTGTCGTTCCACAACAGCGCGGGCCGCACGACCTCGCCGTCGGCGTCGAGACAGACCATGCCGTGCTGCTGCCCGGCAACGGCCATCGCTTCGACGCCATCGAGCCCGCCCGCGTCGGTGATCGCGCCCTGTAGGGCGTCCCACCACGCGTTCGGATCGACCTCCGTGCCGGGCGGATGTGGTGCCCGGCCGGAGCGGACCAGTTCGCCCGTCGTCGCGTCGCGGATCACGACGGTCGACGACTGCGTCGACGAATCGACACCCGCGACAAGACTCATGACCGGGCGCCCAGCAGGTGCTCCACCGCCAGCTGGTTGAGCCGCACGTAGCCGTAACCGCGCTCGCCCGCCTTGACGGCGTCGTAGTCCTCGTACGCGGAGCGGTCGGCCTTCAGGTCGGCCACGGTCTCGCCCGCGTTCAGCGTGGGCTTCGCGAGATCGGCCACGCCTGCCACGGCGAGTGCCTCGGCGACCTCCGGATCGGCCCGGAACGCCGCGGCGCGCTCCTTGAGCAGCAGGTACGTGCTCATGTTGGCCGCCGCCGATGCCCAGACGCCCTCGACGTCCTCGGTACGCAGCGGCTTGTAGTCGAAGTGGCGCGGGCCGTCGTAGCGCGGGCCGCCACCGGGGGCGCCGTTCTCCAGCAGATCGACCGTGGAGAACGCGTTGAGCAGATCGCCGTGGCCGAACACCAGGTCCTGGTCGTACTTGATGCCGCGCTGGCCGTTCAGGTCGATGTGGAAGAGCTTGCCCGCCCACAGCGCCTGGGCGATGCCCGCGGTGTAGTTGAGCCCGGCCATCTGCTCGTGGCCGACCTCGGGGTTCACACCCACGATGTCGCTGTGCTCCAGCTCGGCGATGAACGCGAGCGCGTGGCCGAGGGTGGGCAGCAGGATGTCGCCCCGGGGCTCGTTCGGCTTGGGCTCGATGGCGAAACGGATGCCATAGCCCTGCTCCTTGACGTACGCGGCGAGCATGTCGATGCCCTCGCGGTAGCGGTCCAGAGCGGCGGCGATGTCCTTGCCCGAGTCGACCTCGGCGCCCTCGCGCCCGCCCCAGAACACGTAGGTCTTCGCGCCCAGCTCGGCGGCGAGGTCGAGGTTGCGGATCACCTTGCGCAGCGCGAAGCGGCGCACGCCCCGGTCGTTGCTGGTGAAGGCGCCGTCCTTGAAGACGGGGTGGGTGAAGAGGTTGGTGGTCATCATCGGGACGACCAGCCCGGTCTCGGCGAGCGCGGCCTTGAAGCGCGTGACGATGCGGTCGCGCTCGGCCGCGTCGGCGCCGAAGGGGATGAGGTCGTCGTCGTGGAAGGTGACGCCCCAGGCCCCCAGCTCGGAGAGCTTGTGCACGGTCTGCACCGGGTCGAGCGCCGGCCGGGTGGCGTCGCCGAACGGGTCGCGGGCGGGCCAGCCCACGGTCCAGAGTCCGAAGCTGAAGCGGTCCTCGCGAGTGGGCTGCGGCATCGCCGGCTCCTTTTGTTCGGGCATCGTACAAACTCGATCACGGTAGCCTTCCCGAGGTGCGTCTGGCTACGTGGAACGTGAACTCCGCCCTCTCCCGGCTGCCCCGGTTGCTGCCGTGGCTGGACGAGCGCGCCCCCGACGTCGTCTGCCTGCAGGAGACGAAGCTCTCCGACGAGGCGTTCGCCGAGTCGTTCGCCGAGCCGCTCCGGGAGCGCGGCTACGCCGTCGCCCACCACGGGGAGGGTCGCTGGAACGGTGTGGCGCTGCTCTCGCGCGTCGGGCTCGACGATGTGATGCGCGGGCTGCCGAGCGAGCCGCGGTTCCCGGCCCCCGACTCGCCCGCCGAGGCACGGGCGATCACCGCCACCTGCGGCGGCCTGCGGATCACCTCCGTGTACGTGCCGAACGGGCGCACCCCCGAGGACCCTCACTACCTCTACAAGCTGGAGTGGCTCGCGGCGCTGCGTGAGTCGATCGGCACACCGGCCACGGCCGTCATCGCAGGGGACATGAACATCGCCCCCACCGACGACGACCTGTGGGACCCATCGCTGTTCGTCGATTCCACACACGTGACGCCCGCCGAGCGCAAGGCGCTGGCGGAGATCAAGGGCCTCGGGCTGCACGACGTGGTGCGCGACCGGTGGCCGGCCGAGCGCGTGTTCACCTACTGGGACTACCGCGCGGGCCGGTTCCACAAGGACCTCGGGATGCGTATCGACCTCGTGCTCGCCGGTGCCGACCCGGCCGGGCGGGTCGCAGCAACGTGGGTGGACCGCAAGGCACGCAAGGGCAGCGGGCCGAGCGACCACGCTCCGGTGATCGTCGACCTGGACGTCGCACCCGACGGTGACATCGGCCCCGTCGTCCCTCCGCCCTCGACGCCGGCGAAGCTGCCGCACCGCTCCTGAGTTCCTCCAACTTTGCCGGTCAGCGGCCCGCCTGCCACACTCGACCGATGTCGGGGCCGTACGCACACCCGCAGACCGGCCCGCCATCCCCCAATCTCGGGGCTCCGCGTCTGATCGCCGCGGCGTTGCTGGTGGTGGCGGCGGCGCTCGCCGTGGGCGGAACCTTCCTGGCCCTGTCGGTGCGTCGCTACGACTTCGGCCTCCCCGGTGCCACGGTCGTCGCCACCACCGGGTGGGCCGTCACCATTCAGGGCGCCCCCGGGATGACGAACCCGCCGGGCGCGGCCCCGCTCGGCATTCCGGTCGTCGTGGCTGCGGGGCTGGCCGTGGTGGCCGCGATCCTGCTGCTGCTCTCCGTACGCAGATCGGGTGACCACGTTCTGGCCCGGATCGCCGGCATCGGGGCCGTCGGGCTGCTCGTGGGCAGCGTCTGGATCATCTGGATCGAGCTGTTCACCCTTGCCAGCAATGCAGCGCTGGCCGTGAGGGACGGTTCGGACGGCGGGTTCCACCCCGTGGTCGTCTTCGGGGCGGGGGCCTGGCTCCTTCTCGCGGCCGCGCTGCTCGCGCTCGCCTGCATTCCGCTGCTGGCGATGCCCTCCGCTGAAGCCGTTTCCGCCAGGGGGCGCGTTCCGTACGCGGCGGACCAGGGGCCCACCTCGCCGTGGTCCCGGTCGCCCGGTCCCGCCGACGCGCCACCCGCGCCGCCTGCAGGCGTTCCGTCGGCGTCGCCGCAGATCCCGCCGGCTGGTGCGCCGCCGGTCCCGCCGGGCACCCCGCCGCCGGGTGGCGTTGCGCCGGTCCCGCCGGGCACCCCGCCGACTGGCGCTCCGCCTGTGCCCGGCGACTCGCCGGCGCGCGAGCCGCGTCAGCCCTGATGGGAGCCCACCCGCCTGACCTGCTGTTTTACAGCTACAAGCTACCCTCAAGGACACCGTCTGCCACGTCGGGTCATGGTGGGTCACCGTAGGTCGTGGGAGGGCACCGTAGGACCCGGTTTTCGCTCGTTCTTCCCACGGCCACGATCTTGGGTCGCCAAGGCCGGAGCATGCGAACGGCCCGCCCCCCGATACCTGCGGGGGCGGGCCGTTTCGTCGTTCGCATAACGTCGCCAAGCGTGACTTATCCGTTACAGGCCGTCGACGCGATCAATTATCGCGCAGGAGCTGGCCATTGCCGCGAAGTCGTCACCGGTGACCGACACCGAGTTCGTTGACCGGCGGACGATGCAGAGGTAGCGTTAATGGCTTAACCGAAGTATGTGATCCGGCCATCCGTTTTTGGCGGAGGTGAAATATGGAAGGTGTAACTTCTCTGCAGATTGCGACGAACGTTCTCGACGAGAATCGTCACATTTGCGCGCTGTTCAACAGCATGGATGAGCATTACCGCGTACTTCGCTCGTTCATCAATGAGGGCTTCGATCATAAGAGTAGGGCGTTCCATCTCATCGACCCGGAGCGAAGGGGGGATCATTCAAGAAGGCTCGCCGATGCGGGAATCGACGTGGAAGGGGCGATCGAGTCCGGGCAGCTCGAGGTGCGCTCGTGGCAAGATGGCCCGCTCTACGGAGGTCGGTTCGATCAGGACAGATGGTTCGATGAATTCGAGCAGGTGCTCCGGTCCGGACCTGCATCCGGATACGCCCCGACGAGGTTCCTGGCTCAGATGGAATGGGCGCTCATGAGCCTACCGGGCATCGACGACTTGATCGAGTTCGAGACGCGGATCAACGACGTCGTGCCGAAGTACGACGACATCGTGATCTGCTCCTATGATCTGTCGAAGTTCGGAGCGCGCACCGTGGTGTACGCGTTGCGGACGCATCCGGTGGTGATCATCGGCGGGTTACTGCAGGAGAATCCGTTCTACGTGGCGCCGGGCCGACTCCTCCGCGAGCTACGGGACCAGCGGTCGCACGGATACAGCGGCGCGGCGCGCTAAGTGAACGTCGAGATCGATCCCGAGGGCGCCGCCGGGCGACGGGCGCTGAGGGATCTCGTGGCACTTTCGGCGATACCGGTCTTGTGGGTGGGGAGGGAACCTCCTGCCGTGGCGACCGGACTGGTTGACGCCCTGGTCGAACTGCTCGGGCTCGACTTTGCGTTCGTGCGGCTGCGCGACCCTGTGGGGGCCGGAGCGGTCGACATCACGCGTGGCAGCGCCTGGAAGAGGTTTCCGGCCTGGCTGGAACATCAACTTGCTGCCGGCGCTCAGTTCCCTGGCAAGGCGATCGTTGCCGACGTTGGTGACGGACCGGAGCCGTGCCGCGGCGTCGCCATCCGGATCGGCGTCAACGGCGAGGCCGGTCTCGTCGCCGCCGCAAGCGAACGCGACGACTTCCCGACGTCGTTCGAGCAGCTGCTGCTCTCGCTCGCTGCGAACCACGCCGCGACCGCCTTCGAGAACGCTCTCCTCCTCCAGGGGCGTAGAAGAGCAGAAGAGGAACTCCGCGAAGCAAGGGACGAGCTCGAGGTAAAGGTCGCCGAGCGGACAGCCGAGCTCGAAAGGAGTCGGGCGGAGCTCTCCGCTTCACGCGCTCGTATCGTCACGGCCGCAGACGAGATGCGCCGAAAGATCGAGCGGAATCTGCACGATGGTGTGCAACAGCAGCTCGTGACCCTCGTTTTGGAGCTCCGACTGATCAAGGCTGCGGTGCCGTCGACCGACCGGCTCCAGAATCAGCTTGAGCGCGTAGCGGACAGTCTGGCAAATGCACTCGAAGAGCTGGTGGAGATCTCGCGCGGCATCCATCCCTCAGTACTGGCGAAAGGCGGCCTCGCGCCGGCCGTCCGGACGCTCGCCCAGCGGTCTCCGGTCCCGGTCGACCTCGACCTGCGCATCGAGAATCGGTTGCCTACACCGATTGAGGTGGCCGCTTATTATGTCGTCTCCGAAGCGCTCACGAATGTGGCGAAACATGCAAACGCCGCCGTCGTGCAGGTAGCCGTCGCAGT
This sequence comes from Pseudonocardia sp., assembly GCA_036498885.1. Classification (GTDB taxonomy): domain Bacteria; phylum Actinomycetota; class Actinomycetes; order Mycobacteriales; family Pseudonocardiaceae; genus Pseudonocardia. The sequence continues at coordinate 1,191 of DASYES010000050.1, read as the reverse complement.
ACGTGACGACGTCCTCGAGCTCTTGGTCCATGACGACGGTTGCGGCGGGGCCGACGCGAAACGCGGCTCGGGGCTCATCGGCCTGGCCGACCGCGTTGACGCGCTCGAAGGGACGATCGAGGTAACAAGCCCGGTTGGAGAGGGAACGCGCCTCCGGGTCACACTTCCGTATGGGCAACGGACTCCGCTGCGGTGATCCCTACTAGGAAGCCGCCGTGGGACGAAGCCGTTCCCACGGGCCTGACGAAGATCGCTCACAGGGACCTGACCAGCGCAAACACGGTAGGTCCGGTGACTCCCTCTCCATGGACACATATCGCTGAATCAAGACCGCGGAACAGCGACGTGTGTGCATGTCGCGGGCCCGACCCCCGCCCGACCTCAGCGTTGGGCCGAGGCTCGGCCGGCTGCCAGCGTGCCCAGCACGCCCATCGCGGTCAGCACTGCGACCAGCAACGGGAGTGCCGCTGCCGGCGTGCCGAGCAGTGCGAGGAGCGCACCACCCGCCCCGATCATCGCCGCGGTGGTGAGCTGGTCCGCGATCTGGGCCGCCGACGAGTGGAAGCCGACCTCACCCGCCGCCGACTGCTGCAGGAGCAGGAAGGACATCGAGGAGAAGCCCAGCCCCATCCCGGTCCCGGCGACCACCCAGAACGGGAGCGCGAGCCACGGCAGCCCCCACGACGGCGCGACGAGCAGCATGCCCGCCGTTCCCACCGCGAGCAGGAGGAAGCCGATGCGCAGCAGGACGGCGCGGGACAGGTCCGGGTGCCGTCCCTGCCACGCCGAGGCCGCCGACCACCCGAGCGACCCCACGATCAGGGGGACACCCGCCATCGCCAGCGACCAGCCGTGGGTGCCGTTGAGCATCAGCGGCAGATACGCGTTGACGGTGAAGAAGATCCCGGCGAGCAGTCCGCGCGAGAGCACGACGGTCGGGATCCCGCGCCCGGCGCGGAACACCCCGCGGGGGAACAGGCGAACCAGGGCAGGCGCCAGCACCACGATCGCGATTCCGGCCACCACCGCGGCGATCACACCGCCCTGCTGCGAGGCCCAGCTCAGTGCGGCGACGCCGGCGGCGGCGCCCAGCGCGGCGGGCACGAGCCCGCGTCGCGCCGGGGCGACCTCGCGCTGCGGGTCGGGCGGCTCCATCCGGCGCACGGCGGGGATGACGAGGGCCACCGCCAG
>DASYES010000049.1:0-4126 GCA_036498885.1 Pseudonocardia sp. | reverse complement strand
GCTGCGCCGACCAGCACGGTTGCCCCGGTGGCAGCGCCGGTGGCCCGCCAGCAGGCGCCCGTCCCTCCGCCGCACCCGGTGCCGCCGCAGGTCCGGCCGCTGGTCCAGCCTCAGCCCGCGCCGAAGGTGGAGCAGGCTCCCCCGCCGGCACCGAAGCCGGAGCCCGAGCCGGTGGCGAAGCCCGCGCCGTCGGGCGGGGACTGCGACCCGAACTACAGCGGGTGCGTGCCGATCGCGAGCGACGTCGACTGCGCCGGTGGTTCCGGCAACGGTCCGGCATACGCGGACGGCCCGGTGCGGGTGACCGGAAGCGACATCTACGACCTGGACAGCGACGGCGACGGCACCGCCTGCGAGTGACCAGCGGCCCGGAGTCGGGACCGGGGCGGCGTGGGTACTCCGCCTGCATGTCCGACCAGCGCGACCGGCTCGCCACCTACCGGGCCAAACGTGACTTCACGACCACGCCCGAGCCGTCCGGGTCGCAGACCGTGTCCGACGCAGGACGGTTCGTCGTGCAGCGTCACCGCGCCCGCCGGCTCCACTACGACCTGCGCCTGGAGGTCGACGGCGTGCTCGCGAGCTGGGCCGTCCCCAAGGGGCCGACCCTCGACCCCAAGGCGCGGCACGTGGCCGTGCACGTCGAGGACCACCCGGTCGAGTACGTCGACTTCGAGGGCGTCATCCCGCGCGGCGAGTACGGCGGGGGCGACGTCATCGTGTGGGACCGGGGGACATGGGAACCGTCGGGTACCGGCGATCCCCTGCGGGCCGTCGAGGACGGTGAGCTGCACTTCGACCTGCACGGGGAGAAGCTGGCCGGACGCTTCGTGCTGGTCCGCCGGGGCGAGTCCGGCCGACCCGGCAAGGAGCAGTGGATCCTCGTCCACAAGAACGACGAGCACGCGCGGCCTGGATGGGATCCCGAGGAGCACCCGAAGTCGGTGAAGAGCGGCCGCACGAACGACGAGGTGGCGGCCGCCCCCGACACGCTCTGGCGCAGCGACCTGCCCCCCGGCGAGGCCGCCGTCCCGCTGGAGCGCCCGGTGCCCCGGTCATGGGACCCGCCGACGCAGGATGAGCTCGCCGCACTCGACGCGCTCGGGCGCCAGGGCCGGTGGCAGGTGCAGGGCTGCGACGTCCGGCTCACCAACCTGGACAAGGTGCTGTTCCCCGCGAGGGAGGGGGATGTCCCGGTGACGAAGCGCGACTTCATCCGCTACCACGCGCTGATCGCGCCGTACATGCTCCCGTACCTCTACGACCGGCCCGTGAACCTGCACCGCTATCCGGAAGGCGTGGACAAGCCGGGCTTCTGGCACAAGGAGGTGCCGACCCACGCGCCGGAGTGGCTGACGCGATGGCGCAACAACGAGGCGGACCAGGGAGAGACGGAGTACTACGCCGTGGTCGACAAGGTGGCGTCGCTCGTCTGGATGGCGAACTTCGCGGCGGTGGAGCTGAATCCCTGGACGTCCCGGCTGACCGACGTGCGCGAGCCCACCTGGGCGCTGATCGACATCGACCCCGGAGACAGCACGGACTTCGCGGACGTGGTCGTGCTCGCCCGCCTGTATCGCGCCGCTCTCGAGCATCTCGGGGTCGCGGCCGCCCCGAAGGTCACCGGCAAGCGGGGGATCCAGATCTGGGTGCCCGTGGCGCTCGGCTACACCTTCGCGGACACCAGGGCATGGGTGGAGAAGCTGTCGCGGGCCGTCGGGCGGACGGTGCCCGACCTCGTGAGCTGGGAATGGCACAAAGACCGGCGGGACGGGCTCGCGCGGCTCGACTACACGCAGAACGCCATCAACAAGACGCTGATCGCGCCGTTCAGTGCGCGACCCGCCCCGGCGGCCCCTGTGTCGGTGCCCATCCGCTGGGACGAGCTGGACGCCCCCGACCTGCGGCCTGACCGCTGGACGATCCGGACCGTGATCGACCAGATGCGGCGTGAGGGCGACCCGTTGGCGCCGTTGATCGGACGGCCACAGCGGTTGCCGGAGCTCTAGAGTCGCGGGAAAGGGGCTCCTTGCCCGGATCCGGCGTTCAGGTGGACGGATCGCAAGACGGAGGATCGCGCCGGGCCTGCCCGCCGAGACGGTCGCCGACGACACGGAGCAGGCCCTTGCTGCTCGCCCCGTCTGCTCATCGACGCCGCGGGCGAGATCGACGCGGTCGCGTTCGCCGGCGCGCTCGGCCGGTGGGAGGCCGACATGGCGCGGCGCGGCTCCGCCGATCAGCTCGGCCCGTCGACGAAACGGGCGATCCAGCGTCTCCACGACCGCCCAGTCGCCCGACGAGACCGGCCGCCGCGACACCACCAACGGCGCCGCGATGCGGATCACGCCCGGCGAGATCGCGGTGCCGGTCACCGACTCGGCTGACCCGGTGGACGCGGTGGTGGCCCCCGGCAGGATCACCCACAACACCGGCATTGCCAGCGGTGCTGCCGCCGCCGCGGCCTCGGCCGGCGTCGCGGGAGCAGGCCTGGCCGACGCCCTGGACGCGGCCGAGCGGGCCGCCGCGGCAGGCGTGCGCCGGCGCCATTGGAGGGCGGGCGGCGATGTCTGTGCCCGGATCCGCGGTGCGCGGCATGGGCCGGGCGGCGCTCGCTGACGCCGTCGCCGACGTGGTGGGCACCTCGGTCGCGGCGCAGGAGTCGGTGGTCGTGGCATTCGCGCTGGTGGAGGCCCTCGGAACGGAAGCGCGCCGACGCGCTCACCCGGGCTCGGCGGCGACACCGACACGCTCGCCGCGATCTGCGGCGGCGTACCGGGTGCGCACCATGGAGAGGCCGGTCTGCCTGGTGACCTGCTCGCTACCGTCTGCCGGTGGCGGGGGGTTGCTGGAGCTGCGCCGCCGTGAGGGGGGCGAGGGTGGCCGTCGGTCCTGATCGGGATGCGCGCCAACGCCGCCGCCGCGCTTGCGGATGTGACGCGGTGCTGGCATCGGCACGTCCCTGGCTGTTCCGCTCGTCAGGGCGAGTCTGCAGGGGGAGCGGGCGGGCAGGGCCAGGTGATCGCCCACGATCGCGCATTGCCGCTGGGCCTGACAACGGCGGACACCGACGACCGCGGGTAACAGCTGCTGCTCCTGGGCGCCGAGGAGCTGCGCCCGGCGCCCACAGCGAGCGTGACCGGGGAGCTGAGCATGGTGATCTCCGTACCGACCCGGCTGTGCATGCCCGGGAGGATCTCGACGTCCTCCATGCAGCTGCGCACCATCTGTAGGCCGCGCCCTCGATATCCCGGATCGGTCGGCGGCGCGCGCCATCGGCCCCGGTCCCGGACGACGGTCCGGACCCGCCGATGGTCGCCGTCGGCAAGAGAGCCGCGGTCACGGCGACGTCACCCCTGTCGCCGGGCGGGTAGGCATGGTCGATCACGTTCGCCACAGCCTCGTGCACGGCGAGGATGACGTCGTCGACGTCGTCGGCGGGCCAGCCGTGCCCCTCCAGCCACCTGCGAAAGCGTGCCCGCACGACCGGCGGCGTGGTCGGCTCGGCGAGCATGCCCATCGTGAGCGTGTCGATGACGGGTGCGGTCGCCCCTACCCGCCGGCCAGTCCGGCCGGAGCGCGCACCGTCGTCGCCTGCGTAAACCGTCACCGACCAGGTTTTGCCGATCGCGGCGACGTTTACACACGCGGGATGTCCAGGACAGCGGCCACCACGGCGTGCAGGGGGCTCACCCGTCGCGGCTCCACACGGAGATCTGTGGGTCGAGCTCGCAGAGGTCGAGAACCTGGGCGACATGCGGGCTCGGCATGGCCGGGACGAGGTGGCCTCCCACGGTGCGCAGCTCGCGGTGGATGCCGTGGAACGCACGTAGCCCGCACGCGTCGATGAAGCGCAGTGCGGAGAGATCGATCACCACCAGCCCGGGCCGCTCGTCGAGCACGCTGGCGAGCGCGTCGGTCACCAGATCGACGGTGGCGAGGTCGAGCTCGCCGTCGAGCCGGACGTCGACTTGCAGCCGGGTGCCGGTGCGTGAGGACACGAGGTCGACGTGCAGAGCCCGAGAGCAGACGCACCGGGTGGTCGGAGGCGCTTGCCCAGCTCGGTCACTGGTGCTCCCTCGGCGGAGGTCTTCCTGTGCTACAGGCGGACGTACCGGAAATGGCCGGC
>DASYES010000048.1:0-4843 GCA_036498885.1 Pseudonocardia sp. | reverse complement strand
CAGGTAGGGCCCGATGTCCTGCAGACGGGCGTTGCCGGAGGCGTCGCTCCCCACGCCCGAGTCCGGGAGCAGCTCCTGCCCCGCCCCCTCGGCCACCACGACGACGGCGTGCCCCCGCTCCGAAACACGGCGGCGCAGGTGCGCGAGCAGTCCCTGCTCGCCGTCGAGCGCGAACGGCACCTCGGGGATCAGGACGGCGTCGGCACCGCTGCGAGCCAGCGCGGCGTAGCAGGCGATGAAGCCGGAGTGCCGGCCCATGAGCTTGACCAGCCCGACCCCGTTGGCCGTGGACTTCGCCTCCACCTGCGCGGCACGGATGGCGTCGCTCGCGAGGCTGAAGGCGGTCTGGAAGCCGAAACTCTGGTCGATGTAGGGGATGTCGTTGTCGATGGTCTTCGGGATGCCCACCACGGCGATCAGCAGGCCGCGCTCGGCCACGGTGCGCGCGATCTCCATCGCCCCGCGCATCGAGCCGTCGCCGCCCACCACGAACAGCACGTTGATGTGCAGCCGCTCCAGGCAGTCGACGATCTCCTCGGGGTCCTGCGGCCCCCGGGAGGTGCCGAGCACCGTGCCGCCGTCGGTGGCGATGTCCCGCACGGTCTCCGGGGTCAGCTCGACGACGTCGTGCCCGTAGTCGGCGACGAAGCCCTGGTATCCGTTGCGGATGCCGACCACTCGGCGCACGCGGTAGTGGTAGGTCAGCGTGCGGACGAGCCCGGCGATCACGTCGTTCAGCCCGGGACACAGACCCCCGCACGTGACGATCGCGGCCCTGGTCTTCGACGGGTCGAAGAAGATCTTTCGCCGTGGCCCGCAGGGCTCCATGCCGGGCAGCTCACCGGCCGGCACCCCGCGCGAGCTGATGCCCGCCAGGGTGTCGTCGAGCAGCACGCGGTCCTGCTCGTCGACGTAGTGCTCAGTGGTCTGGCGGGCGTCCAGCAGCGGCGCCATCGGCGAGGTGATCCGGCACGCGCCGAGGCTCGTGATGGACAGGTCGGGTGTGGGGCGGATACGCGACAGCTCGACGACGGTGCCCTGCTGGTCGCCGGAGGAGGAGAAGGCAGTGCTCACGGGCGCTCCGCTGATCGACGGGACGACCACGCCGCGGCACCGGGGACGCTGGTCTTCTTGACCGTTCCAGGATGCCGCGTCCTCCCGGTTGGTGGCTAGTCGGTACCGACTCTCTCGGCGCTTCCACGGGGATGATCCGGACCGTACGGCACGGAGGTGACGTTCCCCCCGAATCGGGGCAAAAAGCTTGCTTATGGCAACGATCGCGTGCTCATGTGGGTAGGTGGTCGCACCGTCAGCTCGCCCGGCAGTCGTGATCGGCGTTCTCGCATCGTGTGGGCTGGCGGTCTCGGTGATGCAGACCCTCGTCGTGCCGCTCCTGCCGCAGTTCCCGCGTCTGCTCTCGGCCTCCCCCGCGACGGTTGCATGGCTCGTCACGGCCACGCTGGTTGCGGGTGCGGTGTGCGCGCCCGTGCTCGGCAGGCTCGGGGACATGTACGGGAAGCGGCGCCTGATGCTCGTGGCGCTCGCGATGGTGACCGCCGGATCGACGCTGGGCGCCGTCGCGCCGAACGTCGGCGTGCTGATCGCGGCCCGCGCGCTGCAGGGCGCCGCGATGGGCGTGATCGCGCTCGGGATCAGCATCATGCGCGACCTGCTGCCCCCTGACCGCGTCGGAAGCGGGATCGCCCTGATGAGCTCCTCGCTCGGCATCGGAGGCGCGATCAGCCTCCCGATCACCGGCCTCGTCGCGCAGCAGGCGAGCTGGCGGTGGCTCTTCGGGGCGGCAGCGGTGCTGAGCTCGCTGCAGTTCTTCCTGGTCCGCGCGGTGGTGCGGGAGTCGCCGCAGCGCTCCGGCGGCCGCTTCGACCTCCCCGGGGCCATCGGCCTCGGCCTCGCGCTGGTCTGCGTGCTCCTCGCGATCTCGAAGGGCGCCGAGTGGGGTTGGAGCAGCACGCGGGTGCTCGGCCTGCTGGCCGCGGCCGTCGTGCTGTTCGCACTCTGGGGCCGGCTCGAACTGCGCGTGCGAACGCCGCTGGTGGACCTGCGCGTCTCGGCGCGACCCGCAGTGCTGTGGACGAACATCGCATCGGTCCTCATCGGTTTCGGGATGTTCGCGGGCTTCCTGCTGACCACCCAGGTCCTGCAGGCGCCGACGGGGAGCGGCTACGGGTTCGGGCTCTCTCTCGTCGCCGCCGGTGTGGTGCTGCTCCCGATCGGCGCGGCCATGACGATCTTCTCGCCGGTCTCGGCACGCGTGTCGCGGCGCCGTGGCGCCCGCACCACGCTGGTGCTCGGCACCTCCGTGCTCGCCATCGGGAACGTCGCGATGGCGACGCTTCCCGGCTCGATCCCGCTCGTGATGGCGGCGTCCACCGTCACGGCGATCGGGGCCGCGCTCGCCTACTCGGCGCTGCCGCTGCTCATCATGGACGCGGTTCCCGCATCCGAGACCGCGGCGGCCAACAGCCTCAACACGCTGATGCGCATGCTCGGTACCTCCTCCTGCAGCGCGGTCGTCGCCGCGGTCACCACCAGCCTGACCATGGCGGTGGACGGGAAGCTGCTGCCATCGGCCACCGCGTACACGGTGGTGTTCCTGGCTGCGGCGGTCGCAGCGGTGGGCGGCGCCGTGATCGCCGCCGTCACGCCGGCGAGGCAGGCCGGGCCGGTGACACCGGAGCCGGTGGCGGCGGCAGCACGGGCCTGACGTTCGTGCGGGGCACGGAGTGCCACGTGGACACATGTCGCTGTTCCACCGACGGCGCGAACCGCGTCACGTGACCATGTCGCCGAAGGCCCGGGCTACTCGTGGTGGCGGGAGTCCCTGCGGATCGGGTGGTCGGCCGGGACCTGCACCAGCACGATCCGTGTGCCGTCGGGGTCGGTGATCCACATCTCGTGCAGGCCCCACGGCTCCTGCCGCGGTTCGCGGACCACGTGCGCAGCGAGCTCTCGGTGTGCAACGGCCAGGTCGCGCACCTGGAGCCAGAGCGCGATCGCCTCGCCCGCCGGTTCCTGCGCGCGCCCCGAGAGCTCCAGGAAGCCGCCTCCGAGGAAGAACACGGTGCCACCGGGGAACTCGCGATGAACGGCGAGCCCGAGCACGTCCCGGTAGAAGTGCAGGCTCTGCTCCATGTCGACCGGGTGCAGGAGCATCCGGGAGGCGAGAACCTCCATCAGCGCCACCGGGCACAGGCCATGCCGGACCCTAACGCACGTCAGCCCGGATGCTCCTGGAACTGCTCGAGAAGGAGCTCGGCGAGCTGGTCGGGCGCTTCCTCCAGAATCCAATGGCTCACGCCGCGCAGCTCGACGTAGCGGAAGGGCCCGGCGACGTCGGTGTGCGTCAGCTCCGTGGACTGCCGGGTGATGGCCGTGTCGCCGTCGCTCCAGACGAACAGGGTGGGCACCTGCACAGGTGCGGTGTGATCGGGGAAGGGGCCGGTCAGCAGGGCTCGGTACCAGTTGATCGCGGCGGTCAGCGCCCCCGGGTCGGCGAGCGCCGCCGCGTCCCGTTCCGCGGCAGGCCGGGACTGGCCGGAGCGCTGCAGGGCGGAAACGAGCCTCGGGGAGAACGGGCGCCCGCCTGCCCCGAGGAAGCGCTCCGGCAGGAGCGGAAGCTGCAGGGCGTAGATGTACCAGGACGCGAGCGCCTGCCTGGTCGTGAACAGCGAGCGGAGGTACACCCTGGGTGGCGGCACCGAGGCGGCGGTGAGCGAGCGGACGCGGTCGGGGTGGCGCGCTGCCAGGGACCAGGCGACCGCGGCGCCCCAGTCGTGCCCGACGATGTGCACCCGGCCCGCCGGGCCGACCAGGGAGTCGACGACGGCGAGCGCGTCGCCGACGAGACCGGACATGCGGTAGGCACGCCTGCCCCGCGGGCGGGCGCACGGCGAACAGCCGCGCTGGTCGGGGGCGAGCGTCCGGAAGCCGGCCGAGGCGAGCCGCTCCGCGACGGCGTTCCATGCCGTGCCACGCTGTGGGAATCCGTGCAGCAGGAGAACCGGGACCCCATCGGATGAGCCGTGCTCGTGAACGTCGAAGGTCAGGTCACCGTGGGTCACCGTCAGCACCCGAGCATCATGCAATGCCGCTCACTCAGGGGGTTACCCGCGCGTCGGTTGTGCGACAGCGGGAGGTCGAGTTGGGTGGGCCCGGGCCGGGAGTTCCAGGCGCTACGGTCCCCGCCGGTACCGCCGCGGGAGGGGCCGTGGCGCCAGTGACGAGAGTGAGCAGATGTGACGGATCAGTCGTTCCACCGGGTCGTCATCGTCAACCGCGGGGAACCGGCAATGCGGTTGATCAATGCGATACGGGAGTGGAACGCCGAGGTCTCATCACCCGGATCTCCCGCATCCCTGGACGGCAGGCGGGAGCTGCGCACGATCGCGCTGTACACGGCGGTGGACCGGCACGCGATGTTCGTCCGCGAGGCCGATGAGGCGGTACTGATCGGGCCGGACGATCCGGATCAGGCCTTCGCCGCGAGCCCGTACCTCGACCACGCCGAGCTGGAGCGTGCGCTGCGGGAGGCGCGGGCCGAGGCGGTGTGGCCGGGTTGGGGCTTCGTGTCGGAGAAGGCCGACTTCGCACGCCTGTGCCGCGACCTGGGCATCGTGTTCATCGGCCCCTCGCCCGAGGTGATGGAGCGGCTCGGCGACAAGATCGCCGCGAAGAGGCTGGCCGAGGAGGTCGGCGTGCCCCTGGCCGCGTGGAGCGGGGGCGCCGTGGCCGACGTCGCCGCCGCGCGGGAGCAGGCGGAGCGGATCGGCTACCCGCTGATGGTCAAGGCCACTGCCGGTGGCGGCGGCCGTGGCATCCGCCG
>DASYES010000047.1:0-2062 GCA_036498885.1 Pseudonocardia sp. | reverse complement strand
CGGCCTGCGGACGCACACTCTGATCGGGTTCGCGGCAGCTCTGATGATGCTCGTTTCCAAGTACGGCTTCACGGACGTCCTGGGCGACCACGTCATCCTCGACCCGTCCCGTGTCGCAGCGCAGATCGTGTCCGGTATCGGGTTCATCGGCGCCGGGCTGATCTTCGTGCGCCGTGACGCGGTGCGCGGCCTGACGACCGCCGCTGCCGTCTGGGTGACCACCGCTGTCGGCATGGCCGCGGGCGCAGGCCTGCCGGTGCTGGCGGCTGCGGCAACCATCGGCTACTTCATCGTCGTCTTCGTCTTCCCGCTGCTGACCTCCTGGTTGCCGGACGGGCGGCAGCAGAGCCGGTTTCTCCAGGTGACTTACGAGGACGGGCGCGGCCTGCTCCGGGAGATCGTGAGCACCTGCACCAAGCGCGGATGGACCGTCGTGGAGCTGACGACACGCCGCGTCCAACGGGCGCCGGTCGACGCGCTCGTCGACAGCGGTGGCGCCGGTCCGCGACACGCGCCCGGCGTCCGGCCGGTGTCGGTGATGCTCGAGCTCAGGGGGGCGCCCGACCACGAGGAGCTCATCTCGGACCTCAACAACCTCTACGGCGTGCTCAGCGTGACTGCGAACGACCTCGATCCCGATCCGGAGTCCTGACGGGGATCAGCCGGGCGGAGACCAGGAGGACCAGGGCGACCGCTGTCAGCGTGAGCAACGCCGTGCGCGGACCGCTGAACGTGCCGTCGGCGGGTCGCGCGTGCAGTGCGAGCGTCACGAACGCGACGCCGAGCGCCGTGCCGAGGCTGCGGGCCATGTTGACGAGCCCACCGCCCGTGCCGGCCGTACGGGTAGGGACGAAGCCCATGACGACGCTGTTGTTCGCGGGGGTGAAGATGCCGAGTGCGATGCCGAGCACGCCCAGCAGCGGCGCGAGCCACTCCTCGGTGAAGGGCACGGCGGCGAGCAGACCGGTCGCTGCGACGATGAGCAGGGCGCCGAGAAGGCATCGTTGGCGGTCGCTCCATGTGGCCGGGAGCAGCCGTTCGCCGGTGGTGGCGGCGAGCGCGAACCCGGCCGGCAGCGCGGTCAGCACGAGCCCGGCCCGCAGTTCGGAGACCCCGGCCGAGGTGAGCGCTACGGGGATGAGAACCAGCGGGCCGAAGAGGATCAGGTAGCCGCCCAGCGCGCCGACCAGTCCGGCCCTGACCGTGCGCGAGCGCAGCAGCAGGGGGTCGACCAGCGGCGCTGTCGACCGTCCTCGCCGGGCGAGGATGCCGATCACCGCACCTGCCGCAACGGCGAACAGGCACGCCGGGGCCCAGTCCGGCAGCGCGAGGCCCGACAGCGTCGACAGGCCGAGGAGGCCCGTGGTGGTGGCGGTGACCATCAGCGTGAGGCCGGTCATGTCCCAGCGGGTGGCGCTGCTCCGCTCGTGAGTGCGGGGGAGCAGGAACACCCCCGCCACCACGCCCAGAACGCCGATCGGCACGTTGATGCCGAACACCCACCGCCAGTCGAGGGTGGAGACGAGCAGTCCGCCGATGGTGGGGCCGAGGGCGAGGCCCAGCGCCTGAGCGGCTGCCTGGATGCCCAGCCCTGCCCGCCGCCGGTTCGGCGGAGCACTCGTGGTGATCAACGCGACGCTGTTGGCCTGCAGGAGGGCCGCCCCGACACCCTGCACGACGCGGAACGCGATCAGCCAGCCGAGGTTCGGCGCCAGCGCGCAGGCGAGGGAGGCGACCGTGAAGACCACGAAGCCGTAGAGGTAGAGCAGCTTGCGACCGTAGACGTCGGCCAGCCGGCCGACCGGGATGAGCAGGGAAGCGAGCGTCAGCAGGTAGGCGAGGGAAACCCATTGGACCCCGGCGAGCGAGGAGTCGAACTCGGCACCGAGGGGCCCGTAGGTGAGGGTGACGATGCTTGCGTCGAGCTGGCCCATGAACGCGCCGAAGCAGACGGTGCCCACGGCGAGCAGCCAGGCGTCGGGTCGGTCGCGCAACCCGGCCGGGCGGGCCGGCTCCCTGGTGAGGACCGACATCCACACGATGGCTCCCTTGCGGCCGCACC
>DASYES010000046.1:0-8788 GCA_036498885.1 Pseudonocardia sp. | reverse complement strand
CATGCTTCGTCGGAAAATGGTTGTAGGCAGTGGCCGCACTCACACCCGCAGCGGCGGCGATGTCTTCCATCCTCGCGTTCGCCCAGCCGTGTGAGGCGAACGCCGTGTCGGCGGCATCGAGTAACGCTCGGCGTGTGCGATCACGCTTCGTTTGTGCCGCCCGGGCGCGAGGATCCCTCGGGCGGGGTTGATCGATCGCAGACATTGACCGCAGAGTAACTAACCGTCCGTCGAACTTCTCTTGACTCCAACTTGGGGTGTCACCCAAACTGCGTACTTGAAGGTAGAACGACTTCGATCACCTTGCTGGGCACGGCAGGTGTGCGAAGGCACGAGGCGACATCGGACGTCGGCCCTGCCGTCGGGGGATCGCAGGTATCTGTCGGCCGTCCGGTTTCTCCTGAGTACGACGGCACGACCCGCCACCGCGTCCAATGCAGGGCAGGCGGCGGCAGACGCGTCACACCGGTGAGGCGCCGGTGCAGGGAGGGGACCCAGCATGTTGTCTGTTGAGCGCCACGTCGTTGCAATCACAGGTCAAGCCCGATGAGCGCCCTCGCGGTGGCGGTCGACACGGGGGAAGCATCCGCACTGGTCCCGGCCCAACGCGGGCCGGCCGAGCCATATCGCGCCGTCCGACTACAGGCGGCCACGGCGAGTTCCACGCAGGACGCACACGACGCGCAGGAGGAGACAGCCGAGCCGGCACTGCTGGACTTCCTGGTGGCAGAGGCCGTGGCGGGAGAGCCGCGGGCGAAGGACAGGCTGCTCACGGCCATCCATCCGCTCGTGCTGCGCTACTGCCGCGGACGGCTCGGCCGCCAGGAGACCGTCATCGGCTCGGCCGACGACATCGCCCAGGAGGTCTGCCTGGCCGTCGTCAACGCGCTGCCCGGCTACACGATCAGGGGACTGTCGTTCCGGGCGTTCGTCTACGGGATCGCGGCGCACAAGGTGACCGACGCGTTCCGGGCCATCAGCCGCAACCGCTCGGAGCCGATGGCCGATCTGCCGGACGTTCCTGCTGTGCACGACGGGCCGGAGCAGCACCTGCTCGCGGCCGAGCTCACCGAGCGTCTCGTGGGGCTTCTGTGCCATCTCACGCCGCGCCAGCGCGAGGTGCTGGTGTTGCGCATCGCGGTCGGGATGAGCGCCGAGGAGACGGCCCATGCGGTCGGGTCGACACCGGGGGCCGTGCGCGTCACCCAGCACCGCGCTCTCAACCGCCTGCGCCGGATCCTGGCCGGATTCTTCATGGAGGACGGGGAGGAGGAACCGGACGAGGAGTGAGCCGTGGGAGATGCCGGGCCTCCAGCTCGTCCGTGACGGCCGGGGGGTAGCCTGTCCGCGATCAACTTCGGGTCGGACGGGTATGGGGGAGGCGTCGTGTCGGCAGGCCAGATCGCGGCACTGATCGCGGCTGGAGCCTTCGTTGTGCTCGTCCTGCTGCTGGCCGTCCCGTTGCTGAAGCTGTCCCGCACGCTCGACGAGGCCACGATCGCCATTCGCAAGGCCCACGAGGGCAGTGCCCCGCTGCTGGACAACGCGCAGACCACGCTGCACCAGGTCAACACGCAGCTCGAGCGCGTCGACGGCATCACCTCCAGCGCCCGCACGGTCACGAGCAACATCTCCGTGCTCACGTCGCTGTTCACCGCCACGCTGGGCGGGCCGCTCGTCCGCGCCGCCGCGTTCTCCTACGGCGTGAACAAGGCCGTGAAGGCGCGGCGGGCGGGCCGCGACGCCGGTGCCCACTCGCGGCGCAGCCGCCCCGGGCGTCGGAGGGGACGCCGGTGAGCAGGCTGTTCTGGCTCGGGCTCGGGCTCGCCGCAGGCGCGTACGTCACTCGGCGGGCCAGCGCGGCGGCCCACAGCCTCACCCCTGCCGGGGTCGGCGCCAACATCGCCGACGGGCTGCGTGAGGTCGGTGCCGGTCTGGGCGCGTTCGGCGCGGAGGTGCGGGCCGGCATGGTCGCGCGCGAGCAGGAGCTCACCGACCTCGTCGAACGCCGCACCGGTGGCGGCCTGCCGACGATGAGGGAAACCATCCACGAGCCGTATCCTGTGGTGCGGCCGGGCGCGCGAGCGCGCAGGGCAGGGGAGTAGCGGCGCCGCTGCGCCCTCCCCTGCCGATCCGCGTCCCCGCCCCTGAGGGAGACTGGAGACGGCCTCCCTCGTCGTACCCCACCAGGAAGCACCGCCGTGCAGACCCACGAGATCACCCGTCGCTTCACCGACCACTTCGTCGCCGCCGGGCACACCAAGGTGTCCAGCGCGTCGCTGATCCTCGACGACCCCAACCTGCTGTTCGTCAACGCAGGCATGGTGCAGTTCAAGCCGTACTTCCTCGGCGAGGTGCCGCCCCCCTACGCGCGCGCCACCTCTGTCCAGAAGTGCGTGCGCACCGGCGACATCGACGAGGTCGGCCGCACCACCCGGCACAACACGTTCTTCCAGATGGCCGGCAACTTCTCGTTCGGCGACTACTTCAAGGCCGGCGCGATCGAGCACGCCTGGAACCTGATCACGGGCAGCCAGGACTCCGGAGGCTACGGCTTCGACCCCGACCGCATCTGGGTCACCGTCTACCGCGACGACGACGAGGCCGTCGAGCTCTGGCGGAAGATCGCCGGGCTACCGCTGGAGCGCATCCAGCGTCGCGGCGGCAAGGACAACTACTGGGACATGGGCGTGCCTGGTCCGGGCGGCCCGTCGTCGGAGATCTATTACGACCGGGGGCCGGAGCACGGCCGTGAGGGCGGGCCAGAGGCCGACGAGGACCGGTACCTGGAGATCTGGAACCTCGTCTTCATGCAGGACGTCCGGGGCGAGCTCAGCCCGAAGGACGGGCATTCGCCCATCGGAACGCTGCCGCAGAAGAACATCGACACGGGCATGGGCGTCGAGCGGGTCGCGTACCTGCTCCAGGGTGTCGACAACGTCTACGAGACCGACCTGGTGCGCCCCGTCATCACCCGCGCCGAGGAGTTCTCCGGCCGTCGCTACGGGGTCGACCCCACCGACGACGTCCGGTTCCGGGTGATCGCCGACCACGCGCGGTCCGGCGTGATGATCATCGGCGACGGCGTCACGCCGTCCAACGAGGGCCGCGGGTACGTGCTGCGCCGGCTGCTGCGGCGCATCGTGCGCTCGTCGCGGCTGCTGGGAGTGAACGAGCCGGTGCTCCGGTCGTTCGCCGAGGTCGTGCGCGACGAGATGGCGCCGACCTACCCGGAGCTCGTCAGCGGCTTCGAGCGGATCTCCGCGGTCGTCGAGGCCGAGGAGGAGGCGTTCCTCGCCACGCTCAGCGCGGGCTCGCGCATCTTCGACACCGCTGTGGCGGAGACGAAGCGCAGCGGCGGGCTCGTGCTGCCCGGTGACCGGGCGTTCCAGCTGCACGACACCTACGGGTTCCCGATCGATCTCACCCTCGAGATGGCTTCCGAGGCAGGCCTCGAGGTCGACCAGGACCGCTTCAGGGCGTTGATGAACGAGCAGCGCTCCCGGGCCAAGGCCGACGCCGCCACGCGCAAGGTCGGCCATGGCGACGGGTCCATCTACCGCACCGTGCTCGACACCCACGGCGTCACCGAGTTCCTCGGCTACACCGACCTCAGCGCCGAGGCCACGATCGTCGGCCTGCTCGTCGACGGAGTGCCGGTGGCGGCCGCGCGGGAGGGCGAGCGCGTGGAGGTCGTGCTCGACCGCACCCCGTTCTACGCCGAGGCGGGTGGTCAGCAGGCCGATACCGGCGAGGTGCGCGGGGCGTCGTTCACCGTCCGCGTCGACGACGTGCAGTCGCCGGTCGCCGGGCTGCGCGTGCACCGCGGCGTTGTCGTCGCCGGTGAGGTGTCGCTCGACGCCGCCGTCGTGGCAGAGGTCGACCGGTCGCGCCGTGCCTCGGTGTCGCGGGCGCACACCGCCACGCACCTCGTGCACGCCGGAGTTCGTGGCGCGCTGGGCACCGCCGCCGCGCAGGCCGGCTCGCTCAACGCCCCCGGCCGGCTGCGGTTCGACTTCACCTCGCCCACCGGTGCCGTCCAGCCGGCCGCGCTCGCCGAGATCGAGGACGAGGTCAACACGGTCCTGCAGCAGAACCGTGAGGTCGAGGCATACGAGACCACAATGGACGAGGCCAAGCGCCTCGGGGCGATGATGCTCTTCGGCGAGAAGTACGGCGACCGGGTCCGCGTGGTCGACATGGGCGACTACTCGCGCGAGCTGTGCGGTGGCACCCACGTCGGGCGTACCGGTGAGATCGGCATGATCAAGGTGCTGTCGGAGGCCTCGATCGGTTCCGGCGTGCGACGGGTGGAGGCCCTCGTCGGGCTCGACGCGTTCCGCCACCTGTCGAAGGAGCACGTGCTCGTCTCCACGCTGGCCGACCAGCTGAAGGCGCGCCCCGAGGATCTCCCGGAGCGGATCAACGGCCTGATCGAGCGGCTGCGCACGGCCGAGCGCGATCTCGAGAAGGTGCGGGCCGACGCGGTGCTGGCCTCGGCCGGGGCCCTCGCCGCGGGCGCCGAGGACATCGACGGGGTCTCCCTCGTCGCGGTGGCGGCACCCGACGGGGTGGGCGGCAACGACCTCCGCGCGCTGGCCTCCGACGTCCGAGGCCGGCTCGGTTCCCGGCCGGGCGTCGTCGCGTTGTTCTCCGGCGACGGCGAGAAGGTCTCGTTCGTGGTGGCCACCACGGCTGCCGCCCGCGACCGCGGCCTGGCTGCTGGCGCGCTGATCCCCATGTTTGCTGCGGCCGTCGGTGGCCGGGGCGGTGGTAAGGCGGACCTGGCGCAGGGCGGTGGCACCGACCCGGCCGGCATTCCGGACGCCGTGCGGGCTCTGCGCTCGGCCCTGCGCAACTGACCACGGACTCCGGACGTGACGGTGGCGGTGTGAGGGGACGGCGGCTCGGCATCGACGTCGGAGCGGTGCGCGTGGGCGTTGCTCTGTCCGATCCGGACGGTGTGCTGGCGACGCCGCTCGTCACCGTCCCGCGTGACGTCGCGGGCGGCAGCGACCTCGCGGCAATCGCGGGGCTCGTCGCCGAGCATGAGGTCGTCGGCATCGTCCTGGGGTTGCCGCGCACGCTGGCCGGGCGGGAGGGGTCAGCCGCGGAAGCGGCGCGCGACTTCGCTGCCGGGCTGGCGTCGGTCGTCGACGTGCCGGTCGAGCTGTCCGACGAGCGGCTCACCACGGTGGTCGCCACCCAGCAGTTGCGTGAGCGTGGCGTGAAGGGCCGTAAACAACGCGCGGTGGTCGACCAGGCCGCCGCCGTGGCGATCCTGCAGGGCTGGCTGGACGCCGCGCGCCGTCGCTGACCCGGCTCTGCAGGTTCCTCGGGGCCATCGATACTGTCGGAACCGTGACCTCGGACGGTTGGGACCAGGGAGTACCGCCTCACCACAGTGGTGCAGCGGACGACTCGGTGGCAACCGGACCGATCGATGTGTACCCCGGCCCGCAGGACGAGCCGCCGTCCCGGCGAGGGCGGCAGCGGGCCCGTACCCGCCGGCGGCGCCGCAGCGGCGGCGTCCTGCTGCTGGCGGTGATCCTGCTGCTCGGTGCCATCGCGGGCGGCGGCTACTACGTGTTCTCGTCGCTGTTCGCCACACCCGACTTCGACGGTGACGGCACGGGTTCGGTCATCATCCAGGTGAAACCGGGCGACTCGACAACCCAGATCGGCAGCACCCTGACCCAGCGCGGGGTGGTCGCGGGCGTGCAGGCGTTCAACGAGGCCGCGGCGGAGGACAGCCGGATCCGGTCGGTCCAGCCGGGCTACTACCAGATGCGGTCGCGGATGTCGGGGGCGTCGGCCGTGGCGCTGCTGCTCGACCCGGCATCGCGGGTGGGCCAGGTGGAGATCCGGGGCGGCGTGCAGCTCGACGACACGCGCGCGCCCGACGGCACGGTCGCCCCAGGAGTGCTCAGCCTGATCTCGAAGGCCAGCTGCTACACGGTGGACGGCACGCAGCAGTGCGTCTCGGTCGACGCGCTGCGCGCCGCGATGGTCGACACCGACCCGGCCGCGCTCGGCGTTCCTGCGTGGGCGCTCGAAGGCGTCGCGAAGGCTGACCCTGCCCGCCGGCTGGAGGGCCTGCTCATGCCGGGTATCTACAGCGTCCAGCCCGGCGCCTCGGCCGTCGACGTGCTGCGCAGCCTGCTCACAGCCTCGGACACGCGCCTCGAGGCCTCCGGTCTGGTGTCCGGCGCGCAGAGCATCGGAACCAGCCCGTACGACGTGCTGACCATCGCCTCGCTCGTGGAGAAGGAGGCCATCACCGCCGACATGCCCAGGGTGGCGCGGGTGATCTACAACCGGCTCGGTGCCGGTCAGCGCCTCGAGCTCGACTCGATGGTGAACTACCCGCTCGACCTGCAGGCCCTGCGCACCACCCCGGAGGACAGGGCGCGTCCCGGCCCCTACAACAGCTACGTCGTGGCAGGTCTGCCGCCCACCCCGATCGCCGCACCCGGCGCCGACGCGATCAAGGCGGCCCTGGAGCCGACCCCGGGGCCCTGGCACTTCTTCGTCCGCTGCCAGAAGGACGGCACCTCGTGCTTTGCCGCGACCTTCGCCGAGCACGCGGCCAACGTGGCCGAGGCACGGGCCAACGGCGCGTTCTGACTCTGACGCCGGGCCGTCATGCCGGTGGGCGGCCGAAGAATCCCGGCGGGGGGAGCGGCGACGGGGTTGCCGCGCGGTCCGAGGGCGGGCAGGCGTCCGCAGCGAACCGCCGGACGTCGTCGCCGGCGAGCACTGTGGCCGGGAACGGGTCGCCCGCCGCTCGTCGCACCAGCCCGTCCACGGGAAGGTCGGCCGGGCTGCCGATGAGCACGAGGTTGCCGAACCGCCGTCCGTGCAGCACCTCCGGCGAGGCGAGTAGCGCCACGTCGGTGAACCGCGCGATGGCGGCGGCCACCTGGCTTCGCGCGAACCGGAGATCCCCGCCGTCGGCGACGTTGGCCGCGTACACCCCGTCGGGCGCGAGCACGCTCGCCGCCGAGTCGAGGAACTGGGTGGACGTCAGGTGTGCCGGCGTGCGGGCGCCGGCGAAGACGTCGAGCACGAGCAGGTCGACCGAGCCGGGCACGGCCCGGGTGAGCATGGCCCGCGCGTCGCCGACGACCACGTCGATACCGAGCCCGTCAGCCGGCAGCCGGGAGGACACGAGGTCCACGAGGGCGGCGTCGACCTCGATGACCTGCTGCGTGGACCGCGGCCTCGTGGTGGCGACGTAGCGGGCCAGCGTCCATGCGCCGCCACCGAGGTGCAACACCCGCTGCGGCATCGCCTGCGGTGCCATCAGGTCGACGACGTGGCCGAGGCGGCGTACGTACTCGAACTCCAGGTGCGTCGGATCCTCGAGGTCGACGTGCGACTGCGCGGTGCCGTCGAGGAGCAGCGTCCAGCCCTGCGGCCGGTCGGGGTCGCCCAGTAGTTGGGCGTATCCGTGGTCCACCTCGGCGTCCACCACCGCGCGCGCCACGCGCTCCCTTCGTTCCAGACGCCCGCTCACCCCTCGATCCTGCTCCTCCGGCCCGTCGGCCCGTGGGCCGGGCCCAGCCGTGGAGGTGGTCGAGCCGCAATGTGGCAGCCCTGGAGTCTGGTTGTCCACCTCGTAGGTCGTTCATCCACAGATCCGAGCGAGTGGTGGTGGGCGCACCCGGACACCCCGACGATCACGGAGTGGTGAACGACGAGCGGTGCGACAGCGGTGTGGCCACCGGGCCGGTGGTGCCGGATGCGGGGTGGCGCCCGCAGCAGTGGCGCGGTGGAGGCGGCGGTTCGAGCTGGGCGCTGCCGGGGGAGGGGCGGTGGGTGCGATGAAGGTGCTGGGGGCGGGCTGGAGGCCGAGGCTGCGCGACGGCCGTGGGGATGGAGGGCCGGCCCGGTGCGTGCGGCGGCCCGGTGTGCGGCGGCGCGGTGAGAGCGTCGGCGGGGTGAGTCGGTTGTCGGTGGGTGCGTCGGTCGCCGCGTTGGTGGTGTGGGTGGTGGTGCTTCGGGCGCTCAACGCGGGGACGGCGGCGATCTGTGCCGGGATTGCCGGTGCGGTGGCCGGCGGTGTGGCGCGGCTTCTCCTGCGGCGGCTGCGCCGCGGCGCACGGGTTCCGCCGCCATGGTGCGAGATCGCGGTGGGCGTGTTGTGGGCGACCGTCGCCGCGGCCCGGGCGGCCGGAGTGATCCCGGGTGCGTGGGTGCCCGCGCTCCTCGGAATCGCGTGGTTCGGCGTCGCGGCCGGGGCGGTCGACCTGGCACACCGCAGATTGCCCGACGCGCTGACGCTTCCGGCGCTCCCGGTCGCCCTGCTGCTCCTGCTTCCGCTGGGCCCCACGGCGGTCCTGCACGGGCTCGCCGGTGCCGCCCTGGCCGTGGGGGCGCACGGCGCCGTCCATCTGGTGGTCCCCCGCGCGATGGGTGCGGGTGACGTGAAGCTCGCGGCCCCGCTCGGCGCCGCGCTGGCGGCGGCCGGATGGCCCGCCCTGATTCTGGCGGCGCTCCTGGCCGCGATGCTCACCGCGGTGCTGGGCGTCGCCGGTCTGGCCACCCGCAGGCTCGCGCGTCGAGCGGCGCTGCCGCACGGACCGTCGATGCTCGCGGCCACCTGGCTGGTCACCTCGTGGCTGGCGGTCGTGGGTGCGGCAACGGCTGCCGATGCAGGGGGGTGAGAGAATCGGCAGCGTGTTGCGTTGGATCACCGCAGGGGAGTCTCACGGTCCCGCGCTGGTCGCCGTGCTCGAGGGCATGGTCGCCGGTGTCGAGATCACCACCAAGGAGCTGGCCGCCG
>DASYES010000045.1:0-1638 GCA_036498885.1 Pseudonocardia sp. | reverse complement strand
AGGTGTACAGGCCCGATCGGCTCTCGTCGAGCAACTCGCCGGTCCATGCCCGCTCGGTCGCGGCCTCGCGCAGCACGGCGTAGCGCTCGGGGCCGAGCTCTGCCCGCCACTCGGCGTCGGTCTTCTTCGCGGTGTCGCTCATCCCTCCATTCAACCGGAGTTGCGCGTTGAGCGTTCCCCAGGCGTCAGGATGTGACGGTGACCGCAACCGCCGACTGGTACGCGCGCGCCGCTGTCGAACTCGCCGCGACCTCTGAGTTGCAGGTGGCGTGGGCGCTGACAGTTGCCGCCGACCCCGAGCTGCTCGCACTCATCGACCGGCTGCCGCGCGAGCACCGGCAGCCGTCGCTGCTGTTCTCGGTCGCGAGTTGGTGCGGAGCACCGGCGGTGGCCGACCAGGGCTGGCGGAAGTGGATGGTCGCGCACTGGCCCGCGATCGAGGATGCCGCGCGCACCCGCCGCACGCAGACGAACGAGGTGGGCCGCTGCATCCCCCTGCTGACCGGCCTCGACCGGATCACCGGGCCCATCGCACTGCTCGAGCTCGGCGCCGCCGCCGGACTGTGCCTGGCGCTCGACCGCTACTCGTACCGCTTCGATGAGAGCCCGGCGTTCGGCCCGGGAGCACCGCTGCTCACCGCGACCACCACCGGTGAGGGCACGGCACCGAGCCGGATGCCGAACGTCGTCTGGCGCCGCGGTGTCGATCTGGCTCCGCTCGGCGTGGCGAACCCCGACGACGTGCGCTGGCTCGAGGCCCTGCTTCCGCCCGACCGACCGGAGCGCCGAGCCCGGCTGCTCGCCGCGCTGGCAACGGTGCACGACGATCCACCCCTCGTGGTCGACGGCGATGCGCTGGCCGCCCTGCCTGCGCTCGCCGCAGCGGCCCGTGCCGAAGAGCCAGAGGCGACCCTGGTGATCGCCGCGCTCGGCACCCTCGTGTACCTGCCGCCCGGGCGGCGGAACGAGGTGGTGGATGCCGCATCCGACCTCGGAGCGCGCCTGCTCACCTTCGAAGGGGCGGGCGTTCTGCCCGGGGTGGCCGAGCGGTTGCACGGGCTGAGCGCGCCGCATCCCACCCCCTTCGTGCTCGCGTTGGACGGGGAGCCGATCGCGCACGCCGGCCCCCACGGTGATCGCCTGTCATGGCTGACGTAGGCGTGGCTGTCACCGCTGCCGTGATCGTCGCTGCCCGCGGGGCAACCCGAACTCGCCGGGGTCGCCGCCTAGGCTCGACGCAACGTCGGCCTGCCTGCGCGGCAGCGCCGACATCGACGGGCGCAGGAGGTGCACGGATGTCGGGTTCGACCCACGCAGGAGCACCCACCGACCCACCGTCGACCGGGTTGAGCGAACTCGACCTGCGGCTGCTCGACTTCGAGCGTGCCTGGGCCGCACGGGTGGGCGCGAAGGAGGCGGCGATTCTCACGGAGTTCTCCCTGCCAGCGGCCCGGTACTATCAGATGCTGTACGTGCTGATCGATTCGCCTGCCGCGCTGCGGCACGATCCTCTGCTCGTCCGTCGGCTGCAGCGTCTGCGTGACGCCCGCACTCGATCCCGTGCCGCTCGAACCTTCCGCACCGACACTCAGGACCCCACCGACTAGATGGCCAGCTCTTCCCCCGATCAGTTCGACG
>DASYES010000044.1:0-6758 GCA_036498885.1 Pseudonocardia sp. | reverse complement strand
GAGACGGTCGGCCGGTGCGAGCTCCCGTTCGAACTCCGCGAGCCCCAGCGGATCGGTGGCCGTGCCACTGAGCGGGCCGACTCGGTGAACACCACGCAACACCGGGCGAAGGGGATAGGTGACCAGCGCGCTGCCCCGGCCGGACAGCCGGTGCACCGTGAACCGCGGGGGAGCGGCGGCCTGCGGGCCGGCGGCGTCGGGAGCGGTGTCGGTCAGCCGGAGGGCACCGAGCAGCGGGCCGCCGTGCAGGTGGAGCCCGACGGTGACGGCGGCGCCGACGGGCAGCCGGGCCGGGGTGAGCTCACGCTCGACATGGATCCGCCGCCGGGCCCGGGCGGCGAGCAGCAGGGCCAGCATGGGGAGCAGGGCGACGAACGCCCCGATCCGCAGGAGGTCGCGCTCGTCGAGCGCGATGGCGGAGGCCCCGGTGGCGAGGCCACCCGCGAGCAGGCAGCGACCCCGTGTGGTGAGGCCGGAGAACCGCCCGGACCGCTCGCTCACGACCGGGCTCCGCCGCTCCCGCCCATGGCCGGGGACATCCCCGGTCAGTGGCCCCGGCCCGGCGCGGGTACGGCATGCCGGGCGAGGAGGCTGCGGACGATGTCGACGGCGGTGCGCCGCGAGGCCTGGGCCTCGGGGCTGAGCAGCAGGCGGTGGGCCAGCACGGGAACCGCGACGGCCTGCACGTCGTCGGGCACCACGAAACCGCGGCCGGCGAGCGCGGCCTGTGCCCTGGCCGACCGCACGAGCTGGAGGGTGGCCCGTGGGGACGCGCCCAGCCGTACCTCGGGGAGCCTGCGGGTGGTGCCGACGAGCTCCACGCAGTACTGCCGCACCTCGGGGCTCACGTGCACCCGGCGCACGGCCTCGATCACCGAGCGGACGAGCCGTGCGTCGACGACGGGGCGGAGGATGTCGAGCGGGTCGTTGGCGGCGTGCTCGTCGACCATCGCCAGCTCGGCCCCCAGGTCGGGGTACCCGACGCTGACGCGTGTGGTGAACCGGTCGCGCTGCGCCTCGGGCAGCGGGTAGGTGCCGTCCATCTCGATGGGGTTCTGCGTGGCGACGACCATGAACGGGCTCGCGAGGGCGTAGGTGGCGCCGTCGACGGTGACCTGGTGCTCGGCCATGCACTCGAGCAGCGCCGACTGCGTCTTCGGCGAGGCGCGGTTGATCTCGTCGGCGATCACGATGTTGGCGAAGACCGGGCCGGGCCGGAACTCGAACTCGGTGGTCTGCCTGTTGTAGATCGACATGCCGGTGATGTCGCCGGGCAGCAGGTCGGGCGTGAACTGGACGCGGCTGACCGAGCAGTCGATGGACCGGGCGAGTGCCTTGGCCAGTGATGTCTTGCCGACCCCCGGGACGTCCTCCACCAGGAGGTGGCCCTCGGCGAGCATGGTGACCAGCGCGACCCGCACCACCTCGGGTTTGCCCACGATCACCCGTTGGATGTTGGCGGCGATCCGGCCGCAGAGATCGGCGACATCGGCGAGGGCGGGCGCGTCGCCCTCCATCCCGGCGCGGCTGCTCGTCGCGGTCACCAGACCTCCTCGCGCTCGTCGTGTCGGTCCCGATCCGTCGAGACGCGATCAGTCTGTCAAACGCCCGCAGAGAACTTTGCCCGATGGGGGTACTCCGCGGCGTCCCCACTGTGCCCCACTGGCGATGACCTTGTCCCCCGCGGCACCCCATCGGCGGTGGCGCTACCCCCACATGGCGCCATCAGCGGGCGTGCGAGGCCGCAAATTCTCACGCTGAGTGACTGAAAGCCGGGGTGGAATCCATGTGTGCGGGTGAGGCCCGTCGGCGCCCCCCACCTTCCCCCACCCCGTTTGACCTGCAGTTTTATCGCGGCAGCCCGCTGCGCGCCACGATCGATCCGGTTGACGGTGGGGAAGAGTGGGGTAATGTGGTGCTCGCTGGGGCACAACGGGGCCACTGTTGGAGGTGGGGCCGGTGTTCCTCGGTACCTACACCCCCAAGCTGGACGACAAAGGGCGGCTCACGTTGCCCGCAAAATTTCGCGACGAGCTGCGAGGCGGGCTGATGATCACGAAGGGGCAGGACCACTGCCTGTACGTGTTCACCCGCGAGGCTTTCACGGAACTGGCCAGCAAGGTCGCAAGCGCGCCGCTCACGAGCGAGTCCGCTCGGGTGTTCCAGCGCAATCTGTTCTCCGGCACCGACGAGCAGAACCCCGACGGCCAGGGGCGGATCGCCATCACCCCTGAGCTGCGCCGCTATGCCGGGCTCACCAAGGACTGTGTCGTGATCGGCGCCTTCACCCGTGCCGAGATCTGGGACGCCGAGGCCTGGCAGCGGTACCAGGATGCACATGAGGACACCTACGCGAAGGCCCAGGAGGAGGTGCTTCCCGGACTCATCTGATCCGGGATGGAGCGGGGTGGAGATCGACGCGGCGGTGTCCCCACCCGGCAGCCCTGGCGCACCTTCCCCGGTGCCAGGTCTGCCGGGTGGGGACATCGCTGGTGGCCCGGCTGGGGAGCCCGGGCCAAGCGGGGGGCTCGACGACACGGGGCAGGGAGGTGTGCGGTGGGGCAGCATCACCACGAGGGCGAGCCGGCTGGGGCCAAGCACGTTCCCGTGGCCCTGCCCCGGGTCGGCGAGCTCCTCCGCCCTGCATTGTCCGACCGCCCCGCGGTGATGGTGGACGCGACGCTGGGCCTGGGTGGGCACGCCGCAGCCCTGCTCGCGGAGCACCCGCAGCTCACTCTGGTCGGCCTGGACCGTGACCCCGAGGCTCTCGCGATGGCGGGGCGGCGGCTCGTGGCCCACGCCGACCGCATCCACCTCGTGCACGCGGTCTACGACCGCATCGCCGACGTCCTCGCGGAGCTGGGGCTGCAGCGCATCGACGCCGTGCTGTTCGACCTCGGGGTGTCCTCCCTCCAACTCGACGCCGACGAGCGCGGCTTCTCCTATGCCCGCGACGCGGACCTCGACATGCGGATGGACCCGACCACCGGTCCCACCGCCGCGGAGGTCCTCAACTCGTACCCGGTGCCGCAGCTCGCGCGCATCCTGCGGGAGTACGGCGAGGAGCGCTTCGCGGGGCGGATCGCCTCGGCCGTCGACCGCCGTCGGGCGAAGGCGCCGCTGCGGCGCAGCAGCGAGCTGGTCGAGCTGCTCTACGAGGCGGTGCCCGCCGCGTCCCGCCGCACCGGCGGCCATCCGGCGAAGCGCACGTTCCAGGCATTGCGGATCGAGGTGAACGGCGAGCTGGACGCGCTGCAGACGGCGCTCCCCGCCGCTCTGGACTCGCTCACCGTCGGCGGGCGGATCGTGGTGCTCGCGTATCACTCGCTGGAGGACCGCATCGTCAAGCGTGAGCTGGCAGCGCGGTCGAGCTCGCGCACACCGGTGGACCTCCCGGTCGAGCTGCCCGGCCACGGCCCGGAGCTGCGACTCCTGACACGCGGTGCCGAGCAGGCAGGCGAGGACGAGATCAGCGAGAACCCACGGGCCGCATCCGTGCGCCTGCGGGCAGCGGAACGCATCCGCGAGGCGGCCGAGTGACGACGTGCGCGGCTGCACGCGCCACAGGGTTGCGACGTAAGGGTCGCCGCGCCGGGCACGGCGGACGGCGTCAGCACGAGAGGGGCGGTCATGACAGGCGCAGTCGGGGCACCGGTGAAGGCGGTCGCACGCAGACGGTCCGTCCCAGGTGAGGCGCTGCCAGGTGGAGGGCTCGGGTGAGCACGCCGGTCGGTGAGCGCACTCGCACCGCCACCCGGAGTGCGACGGCCCGTGGTGCCACGCGCGCCCGTTCCACCACGATCCCGGCTCAGCGCGGCGCACCGGTCGCCACGCCTCGTACGGGGGAGGGCGCGCCGTCCTCGGTGCGCGGCAGGCGGTCGCCGCAGGCCTACGCCGGGCGGGAGGATCGGGCCCGGCGGGCCCCCGTCAACCGTCCGGTCCGTACCGCGGTTCCGCCGAGGCGGCCACAGTTCGTGCTGCTGGTGATGGTGCTGCTCGCCGTCGGGCTGGTGGCGACGTTGTGGCTGTCCACGGCTGCCGCGGCGGGCTCGTACCATCTGCAGTCCGCACGGGCCACTGCCCTGGCGCTGAGCCAGCAGAGCGAGCGGTTGCGCCGCGAGGTGGCCGACCTGGAGTCCGCGCCCGAGCTGGCCCGGCGTGCCGAGGCGCTCGGGATGGTGCCGGTCCAGGACTCCGCACGCCTCGTGGTGGCGCCGGACGGTTCGGTCACGGTCGTCGGTCAGCCGCGGGCCGCCGTCGCACCGCCACCGCCCCCACCACCGCCCGTTCCCGTGCAGCCCGCCCCGTCCGCGGGGCAGCAGAGCACACCGGCAGCACCAGGGACCGGTGACTCGGCGGCGTCCGACCACTCGCAGGAGCCGGCCACGGGCACCCACGACGACGCGGCGGGCACTCAGGGGCAGTCCGCAGGCGCAGGCGCCCAGAGCGATGCGTCCACCGGTGGCACTCAAGGGGGTGCCTCCACGCAAGGCGCCACCCGACGTGCGTCCACCTCGGGCACCACCGGCGACGACTCGTCCACGGCGGGTACCGGCGAGGCTGCGACGACGCAGGGCGCCACCGGTGGCGGTGCGTCCACGGCGGGCACCAGCGGGGGAGCAGCCACGCAGGGAACCACCGGCGGGGCGACGACGCAGCGCACGACCGGCGGCGCCGCCACGCAGGGCACCGGCGGAGCAGACGGGGCGGGCAACGGCTGATGACCACGGCCCCGCCCCGGCCCCGGTCCTCACGGGCGGTCCGGAGGGTCCCGACGCAACGCTCCGCGCCACCTCGTCGTGCGGCGAAGAAGAGCGCGAACTACTCGCGTCGTCTCAAGATCGGCCGGATCCTGCTCGTGCTTGCGCTCGGTGTGGCCACACTCAGGCTGGTCGCCGTTCAGACGGTCTATGCGCCCGCACTGAGCGCAAAGTCGGCGCTTCAGTCGACGACCCCCATCGTGCTTCCGGCGGAGCGCGGCGAGATCCTCGATCGCAACGGCCACCCGCTCGCGTTCAGCGTCGAGGCCCGGACGCTCTCGGCCAACCCCCGCCAGATCGCGACCATCCACGGGAAGGACACCCCGCAGTACGTCGGGGAGATGGCCACCGCGGTCGCCCAGGCCACCGGCCAGGACCGCACCGAGCTCGTCAACCAGCTCAGCAGCGACCGGGGCTACGTGGTGCTGGCCAGGCTCGTCGACCCGGACGTCGCGGAATCCCTGCACGAGCGGTTCAACGAGATCGCCGCGGACCGGCGGGAGGACCGGCAGTACCCGGCGGGCAACGCCGCCGCGAACGTGGTCGGCGCAGCGTCGTGGAGCGCCGACGAGAACAAGCTCATCGGCCGGGTGGGTCTGGAGAGCTCGCAGGACAACGCGCTCGCCGGGTCGGCGGGCCTGCGGGTGGTGGACACCGCGGAGGGCAGTGATGCCGTCATCCCGGGCAGCACCCGCTACGAGCGGCCCGCGGTCCAGGGTTCCACCGTGCAGCTCACCCTCGACTCGGACCTGCAGTACATGACGCAGAAGGCGCTCACCGACTACGTCGCGCAGACGGGTGCGAAGCCGACGTCGTCGGCCGTGGTGCTCGACGCCCACACCGCGCAGGTGCTCGCGATCGCGAACGGGGCGACGTTCGACCCGAGCAACCTCGGTGGCACCACACCCCAGCAGCTGGCCGACCCCGCCGTGCAGAGCCCGTTCGAACCGGGATCGGTCAACAAGATCGTCACGATGTCGGCGGCGCTCGAGTACGGGGTGGCGAAGCCCACCGACGTCGTGACGGTGCCGGGGAACATCAAGGTCGCGGACCGCACGATCAACGACGCGTGGGTGCACGGGCCCGAGCAGTTCACGCTCACCGGGATCCTTGCGAAGTCGTCCAACGTCGGCACGATCATGACGGCGCAGAAGGTGGGGGAGCAGCGCTTCGCCGACATGCTCACGCGCTTCGGGTTGGGCACGCCCACCGGCGTCGGGCTTCCCGGCGAGAGCGGCGGCCAGGTGCCCCCCATCGCGACGTGGTCCGGATCGACGTTCGGCAACCTGCCGATCGGGCAGGGGCTGTCGGTCACCACCCTGCAGATGGCGGGGATGTATCAGGCGGTGGCCAACAACGGGCTGCGGATCCCGCCGCGGATCATCGCGTCCACCACCGGGCCCGACGGTGTGCCCACGGTGGCGCCCGCGCCGCAGGGGGTGCAGGTGGTGTCGCCGCACACGGCCGAGCAGCTGCGCACGATGCTCACCGCCGTCACCCAGAAGGCCCCCGGCCAGACCGGCACGGGACCGGCGGCGGCGGTGCCCGGCTACCAGGTGGCGGGCAAGACGGGCACGGCGCAGCAGGTGGATCCGCGCTGCGGGTGCTACTCGGCATCGACGTACTGGATCACGTTCGCCGGGATGCTCCCCGCGCAGAATCCTCGGTACGTCATCGCGATCATGCTCGATGCCCCCAAGGCGGGCACGAGCGCGGCCCCGCTGTTCCACGACATCGCCACCTACCTGGCGCAGCGCGAGCGGCTGCCGGTGAGCCCCACCGAGGCTCCGGTGCAGACGCTGACGCTGCCCACGCCGCCGCCGCCCGCGCTGCCGCCCCCGCCCTAGAGGAGCGCGCTGAACAACTCAGCCCTACTGCGCGGCGCCCAGGCGACGCCCTCGCGGCGTTGTCGTCGGGCCCGATACAACAGCGGTATAGGCCCCTCCTCCGCGTAGGTATCACCCATTTGTTCTACAGACCGGCTAGGCCGCAGCTGGC
>DASYES010000043.1:0-3737 GCA_036498885.1 Pseudonocardia sp. | reverse complement strand
CGAGCCGGTGTTACCCGCGGTCGATACCGGTGCCGTGATCCGGGCGGGCGACGTCATCGGGTTCCTGCAGCCCGGGCACGCGGGCTGCGCGGCGCAGGCGTGCCTGCACTGGGGCATCCGGCGGGATCGCAACGAGTACCTCGACCCCCTCGTACTGCTCCGGCCGCCGCGGGTGCGCCTGCTGCCCGTACCGATCCCGTGGCCGGATGGCTGAGGGTGAGCGGTCCCGGAGTCACCCTGCGGCGAGCTCCTCGAGCCGGCCCCGCAGCCGTCCCACCAACCGCGAATGGAGCTGGCACACCCGCGACTCGGTCACACCGAGCAGAGTGCCGATCTCGGCCAACGTCCGGTTCTCGAGGTAGTAGAGCCGCACCACCGTGCGGTCGCGTTCGCCGAGCTGCCCGACCGCCACCGAGAGCTGCCGCAACGTCTCATGGGCCTGCACGATCGCCATGGGGTCGGGGGCGCTGTCGTCGGCGAGCAGCTCCGAGACGCCCCCGCTGTTCTCCTCCAGCGCCTCCACGCTGATCACCTGCACCTGACGCGTGAACGAGCGCAGCTCGTCCACCGCCACGCCCAGCTCGTCGGCCAGCTCCCGCTCGGTCGCCGCCCGGAGCAGGCGACCTTCCAACCGCTCCTGGGCCCGCTCGAGCTCACGGACGCGCCCGCGCACGCTGCGAGGCACCCAGTCCTGCGCCCTGAGCTCGTCGAAGATCGCACCGCGGATGCGTTGGGCGGCGTAGCTCTCGAACCGCGGGCAGCGCTGCGGGTCGAACCGCTCGATGGCGTCGATGAGCCCAAAGATTCCGCACTGAACGAGGTCGGCGTGTTCGACGTAGGACGGCAAACCGGCCGCCACGCGGTTGGCCACCGAACGGACTAGTGGCGTGTAGTGCACCACCAGCCGGTCGCGGAGCGCACGCGTCGGCTGCTCCAGATAAGCGGCCCAGACGTCACCGACCGGAGACGCCTCCACCGCTCGAACGGTGGCGTCGTCGGGCTCCATGAGCTCCGCACGTTCGGGCGGAGGCTCCACTGTGGCCATGACAACCGGCGGCCCTACGGCTCTGAGCTGCGCCGATTGGACCAGGACACGGTCACGCCCTGGGATGCGCCTGCTCATGAACCACCTTCAACCGCTCGACGGTGACGTGCGTGTAGAGCTGAGTGGTTGCTAGCTTAGCGTGACCGAGCAACTCCTGTACGTAGCGGAGGTCCGCGCCGCGCTCCAACATGTGAGTTGCTGCGGCGTGCCGCAGTCCGTGCGGTCCGACGTCCGGTGCGCCCGGCACTGCGGAAAGCGCCTGGTGGACGACACCACGGGCCACCCGCGGATCCAGCCGGCCTCCGCGGGCTCCCAGAAGCAGGGCTGGCGGCGACCCGCTGCGTGCCAGCGCCGGGCGGCCGGTGGCGACCCACCGGCGGAGTGCGGCCTCCGCCGGCACTCCGTAAACGACCGTGCGCTCGCGATCGCCCTTACCCACCACACGCAGGGCCCGCCGACCGGCGTCGATGTCGTCGAGGTCGAGGCCGCACAGCTCGGCGACACGGACCCCCGTGGCGTAGAGCAGCTCGAGGACCAGTAGATCCCGCAGGGCGACGGGCTCTTCCTCCGCGGCGCCCGAGCCGGCGGCGTCGAGCAACGCGGTGGCCTCTGCCACCGTGGGCACCGCCGGCAGTGCGGATTTCGGCCGCGGGGATGCCAGTCGTGCTCCGGGATCGGTGGGGATCCGACCGGTACGCCGGGCCCACGCGGTGAAGGTGCGGGCAGCCGCAGCCCGCCGAGCCAGGGTGGAGCGCCCGGCCCCTGCGGCGTGTCCGGCAGCCAGCCAGCGGCGCAGCACCGGGAGGTCGAGCTCCCGGAGATCGGCGACTCCGGCCAGCAGGCCCGTGAGGTCCGAGCGGTACGCCCGCACCGTGTGTGGCGAGCGGCCGCGTTCCAGCTCCAGGTGTCGCAGGAACTCCTCGAGAGCCGCCGCGACACCGGAAGCGAGCTGCGCCGACGAGGTCACAGATCGACGGTGGGCGGCGGAACGCTCCTGGTCAAGCCCTACGGCCAATGCATACCGTAGGCAGTTCGATCATGTGCGTCCCGAGGGCACCCCGTGCCGTTTTCAGCCACCTTTGCGCCACTTCCGGACCGGATGCCGGAGCTTCGGCGGCCGACCCGATCTGGAGGCGATCGGGGCAGGTCGGCGGGCCTGCCCCTCAGCCCGGCGCTGGTATGCGCCCGCACCTGCGGTCCGCCTGACCAACCGCGCTCACATCGTCGAGCCGATGCCGGAGACCGTGGTCCGTCCTCAGCAGAATCAGCACGGGGTTCAGGGCTGCTCGCCGCGAGGGCGGCGCCATCGGCCGTCGCAGTGCTCGACGAGGCCTCGGCGCTCCAGGTCGACGAGAGCGACGCGTACCGTCCCGATCGGCACTCCCGCTTCCATCGCAAGCCATCGTGTGTCCCGGTGGGCCCGAGCGGGGAGCGCGTCGTG
Organism: Pseudonocardia sp.; assembly: GCA_036498885.1. Lineage (GTDB taxonomy): Bacteria > Actinomycetota > Actinomycetes > Mycobacteriales > Pseudonocardiaceae > Pseudonocardia. Next base: position 1,251 of record DASYES010000043.1, on the reverse strand, counting down.
CACCACGGCCGCGACGGGATCGAGACCGTCGGTGGGCCGCGCGACGCTCGAACCGAGTGGGTCGGCCAGGTCGAGCCCGAGCCGGCCGACCGCCTCCAGCACTTCCTCCGTGCGTGTGACGAGAAGCGCTCCTTCCCGGACGAGCCGGTGGCAGCCTGCCGAGAGCCCCGACGTGACGGGCCCCGGCACCGCCATCACCAGCCTGCCCAGGGCCGACGCGTCGGCAGCGGTGCGCTGTGCTCCGCTGCGCACCCCCGCCTCCACCACGACGGTGCCCGCGGCCATACCCGCGATCAGCCGGTTGCGTACGAGGAATCGGTGGCGCCCGGGGACGGACCCTGGCGGGTACTCGCTGACGACGAGCCCGCTCGTCGCGATCCGCTCCAGCAGCATCTGGTGCGCTGCCGGGTAGGCACGGTCGACGCCGCACGCGAGGACCGCGACCGTCGGCCCCTCGACGGCGAGCGCACCACGGTGAGCCGCGCCGTCGATCCCGATCGCGGCACCGGAGACGACGGTGAACCCGCGATCGGCCAGGCCCGCCGAGAAATCCCCCGCCACGTGGGCGCCGTAGCTGGTGGCCGCGCGTGCGCCCACCACTGCGACGGCCTGCTCGCAGAGCTCGGCGAGCAGGCCGGGGCCACGGACCCACAGCGCCAGGGGCGGTGCGAGCTCGCGCTGGCCGGTGAGGGAGAACGCCGCGAACGGCCACTGTGGCCACTCGGCGTGCTCGGGCGTGATCAGCCGGGCGCCTGCGGCCGCAGCCGCGTCGAGATCGGCCGCGGACCGCCGGACGACCCGCCGGGCGCCCGTCTCCCCCGCCACCGCCTCGCTCACCCGCCCGTCCTGGACCCGCTGCGCCGCCTCCACCGGGCCGGCCTCGGCGACGAGCCCCGCAAGCGCGACGGCGGGCGGCTCGGCCACCCGCGAGAGGTAAGCCCTGGCGAGCAGCACGTCCTCCGTGACCTGAGGCGTGCTCGCGGACATCTGCTCGGTCATGCCGCCCTCCGATCGCGGAAGAAGAGAGCGGTCTCCACGAGCTCCCGATCCGGGCGGTCGCGGCCGGCCAGGTCGGCGAGAGTCCAGGCCACGCGCAGCGCCCGGTCGGCGCCGCGGGCGGTGAGCTCGCCCGCGCGCAGCCCTGCATCCAAGGGGCGGACGGCGCTGCGAGGCAGGGCGAACCGGGTGCGCAGCACGGGACCCGGGACCTCGGCGTTGGTGAGCCAGCCCTGCCCGGCCCAGCGATCGGCA
>DASYES010000042.1:0-9705 GCA_036498885.1 Pseudonocardia sp. | reverse complement strand
TGGGACCCGTGGCTCGCGGCCCTCGGCGCTCCTGCGGGTGCGTTCGACGAGGTCGTGGTGCGGCAGCCGAGCTTCCTCGAGGCGGCAGCGGAGCTCTGGGCACAGCGACCGATCGAGCAGTGGCAGGCCTGGCTCGCGGTCCGCACCGCCTCCGCCGGCGCCGACCACCTCAACGAGGCCGTCGTCGAGGAGGACTTCGGCTTCTATGGCCGCACCCTCTCGGGCACGCCCCAGCTGCGGGAGCGGTGGAAGCGCGGGGTCGGGCTGGTGGAGGGCGCGCTCGGGGAGGCCGTGGGCCGGCTCTACGTCGAGCGGCACTTCCCGGCGTCGGCCAAGGAGCGGATGGTCACGCTCGTCGCGAACCTCGTGGAGGCCTACCGGCAGAGCATCAGCCAGCTGGACTGGATGAGCCCGGAGACCCGGCAGCGGGCTCTGGAGAAGCTGGAGCGGTTCACGCCGAAGATCGGCTACCCCGACGAGTGGAAGGACTACTCCGCCCTCGAGATCGTGGCCGACGACCTGCTCGGCAACGTCCGGCGCGCCGGTGCGTGGCGCACCGACGACGAGCTCGCGAAGATCGGCAAGCCGGTGGACCGCAACGAGTGGTTCATGACCCCGCAGACGGTCAACGCCTACTACAACCCGCGGATGAACGAGATCGTCTTCCCCGCCGCCATCCTCCAGCCGCCGTTCTTCGACCCCGATGCCGACGACGCCGCGAACTACGGCGGGATCGGCGCGGTGATCGGGCACGAGATCGGCCACGGCTTCGACGACCAGGGCTCGAAGTACGACGGCGACGGCAACATGACGGACTGGTGGGAGCGCACCGACCGCACCGAATTCGAGCGGCGCGCGGACGCCCTGATCAAGCAGTACGGCGACCTGTCGCCGGCCGGGCTGCCCGGCCACAAGGTCAACGGCGCCCTCACGGTCGGGGAGAACATCGGCGACCTCGGCGGGCTGACCATCGCGATCAAGGCCTACAAGATCGCCACGGACGGATCGGAGCCGCCGGTGCTGGACGGCCTCACGGGCCTGCAGCGCGTGCTGATCGGCTGGGCGCAGGTCTGGCGTGCGGTCACCCGCGACGCCGAGGCGATCCGCAGGCTGGCCATCGACCCCCACTCGCCGCCGAACCTGCGCTGCAACGCCGTGGTCACCAACCTCGACGCGTTCCACGAGGCGTTCGACGTGCAGGAGTCCGACGCCCTGTACACGCCCCCGGGCCAGCGGGTACGCATCTGGTGACACCACCGCGCAGCGGACGAGCCGGAGCCCGCGGCCGCGCGACACAGTTCACCAACGGGTGACTGCCCATCGATCCGATGGAGAATGGCAACCATGCAAACCCGAGTCGCGTACGGCGAGAGCGGCCTCTGGCTGGAGCTGCCCGACGGGGCGACCGTCGTCACCCCGAGCCACCGGCAGGCGGCAGCCGACCCGAGGGAGACCCTCCGGGCCGCGCTGCGCCGGCCGGTGGCCGGCCCCCCGCTGCGCGAGCGCGTCTCCCGTGGCCAGACCGTGGCGATCTCCGCGTGCGACATCACGCGTCCGCAGCCACGGGAGTTGATGATCCCCGCGATCCTCGACGAGCTGGACGGGATCGTCGACCTCGACGACGTGGTCATCCTCGTCGCCACCGGCACCCACCGCGCCAACACCGAGGCCGAGTTGCGGGCGATGTTCGGTGACGAGGTCGTCGACTCCGTGCGGATCGTCAACCACGACTCGCGCGCCAAGGACACGATGGTGTGGCGCGGCACCTTCGGGCGCGACGTTCCCGTGTGGCTGCACCGGGAGTGGAGCGAGGCGGACGTCCGGATCACCACCGGGTTCGTCGAGCCGCACTTCTTCGCGGGGTTCTCGGGCGGTCCGAAGCTCGTGGCGCCGGGGCTCGCGGCGCTCGAGACCGTGCTCGTGCTGCACGACGCCGCCCGCATCGGCGACCCGCGCGCCACCTGGGGAATCACCCACGGCAACCCGGTGCACGACGACGTGCGCACGATCGCCGAGGCCACCGGAGTGACGTTCGCGCTCGACGTGGTGCTCAACGCCGACCAGGCGATCGTCGAGGCGTTCGGCGGCGACATCCTCCCGATGCACGAGGCCGCCACCGCGTTCGCGAGGGACGTGGCGATGCAGCCGGTGGACGACCGGTTCGACGTGGTGATCACCACCGGGTCGGGCTATCCCCTCGACCAGAACCTGTACCAGTCGGTCAAGGGGATGTCGGCCGCCTACAAGGTGGTCAAGCAGGGCGGCATGATCGTCTGTGCCGCGGAGTGCCGCGACGGCTTCCCCGACCACGGCTCCTACCGCACGTCGCTGACCTCGGGGGCATCTCCGGAGGAGATGCTGGCCGAGATCGCCCGCCGCGACCATACGGTGCCCGACCAGTGGCAGATCCAGATCCAGGCGCGGATCCAGGCCGACTCCCGCGTGGTCATGCACACCTCGTACCTCTCCGACGCCGACCTCGCCGCTGCCCACCTCGAACAGACCGACGACATCCCCGGCACGGTCGAGAAGGCGCTGCGCGAGGCGGGGTCCTCGGCCCGGTTGTGCGTGCTGCCCGAGGGGCCGCAGACGGTCCCCTACGTGGCGGGCGAGCTGGCGTGAGATCGCCTCGCGGCGACGACGCGTAGCCCCAGCCGCCATCACGTCGACGTGGCGCGCGGCAGCCGGAGGGGCGTACGCATCTCGACGTCGGTTGGCTCGCCAGGCACCCCGACCGCACCGCGTCACGCACCCCGACACAACGGGTCCTGCTAGCCTGCCGACGTAGGCCCCGGGTCGGCCCTGCTTCGGCATGCCGTCTGGGGCAAGCTTTTTGCTCCGGACGATCAAGCTAGCCGCGCGCCGCGCGATTCGGCCGACGCCGATGATCTTTGCTCCTCCGGCCCAAGGAGTAGACCGTCAACAGCACCGAGACCTGGACGAGCGATGAGTGCGCGCGGGCCTGGGGCGTGAAGACCACGACCTGGGCGGGCTACGTCTCGCGCGGGCAGGCGCCGCAGCCGCTCCCGGGCAACGACGAGCGGGGGCGACGGCGGTGGGACGCCGACGAGGTCCGGCGGTTCCCCCGCCCCGGCGCCGGGCGGTCCCGAACGGGAGCGGGGCCGGAGGCGGAGGCCGTGCTGGCGGAGATGCGCGAGGTCGCCGAGCGGATCGAGGAGATGCGGTCTCGGCAACGGGAGTTGCTCGGAGCAGGCAAGCGGCAGGGCCTCGAGGTGCTCGCGATGGCCCGCGCCCTCGGGATCTCGCGCCAGACGGCCTACAGCTGGCTCGACGACGCGTAGCGCGCCTCGCGAACGACCCGATCCCTCGAACCGGTGGGTGCCGGCACTCGCACGAGCGGGCCGTTCGCCCAGACCTATTGGGCGAGAGTGCCGTTCGTACGGGCAGGTGGGGTCAGAAACGCCCGGCGCGCCCGGGCTGCGGGCCCGCCGCGTTGCCGTCCGGCCCGTCGTGCCACGCCGGCAGAACGAGCGCGCCCTCCATCCGGCGGAGCTCGTCCCGGTGCAGGGTGCTGAGCCTGGCGAGGATCTGCTGGCCGATCGAGGTGAGCACGACGCGAACCGCCCGGCCGTCCCCCGGATGCGCCTCGCGCTCGACGAGGCCGTCAGCCTGGGCGCGGTTGACCAGCTCGACCACGCTGTGATGGCGCAGTTGGAACCGATCGGCCAGCTCCCGCACCGTCGCCCACTCGCGCCCCGGGAAGCCCTTGAGCGTCAGCAGCAGCTGGTACTGCTGCGGGGTCAGGCCGTGGTCGCGCACCACTTCCTCGCTGAAGCGCAGGTAGCGGCGGATCCCGAAACGGAACCGCGCCAGCGCCTCGAAGTCCTGCTTCGTCAGGGGCGCCGCCGGGCCGGCTGACTCGTCGTCCGCGGGCGCGGCGACGGAACGCCGCGTTCCGCCGCCTTCGTGGTCAGCCATCGATCAACTATATCGTGTTACGATAATACTGTCGTCGGCGGCCACGGAACGCCGGTCAGGAGCCGCCTCGAGGAGGTGGGCTGTGCTGGAAGACCACGAGAAGGAGACACTGCGCGAGGTCGAGCGCCGCCTCCTCGCCGATGACCCCGACTTCGTCAGCGAGTTCCAGGCTCGCCAGTCCCACCTACGTGGGCGCACCATCCGGTTCGGCACCGTCGTCGCGATCGTGACCGCGCTGCTGCTCGTCGGATTGATGCTCGCTGCCGGGTCGGTGGGTGGCGCCGTCCTGTGGATCGTCGCGACCGCAGTGGTCTGGGCGATGTGGAACCACTCCACCAAGAAGAAGCGGCGCGAGAACTAGCTGCCGGTCCGGGGCGGGTGCCAGTCGAGGCAGACCGCGGTGGCGTCGTCGTTCAGCTTGCCGTGGCAGGACTCGGTGACGGCCCGGGTGATGTGTCGGACGAGTTCGGCGGGTGGAAGGTTCCGGTGCTCGGCGAGCAGGGCGGCCAGGCGCCGGTAGCCGAACTCCGGCTCACCACGCTGATGTGCCTCCGTGATGCCGTCGGTGAACAACAGCAGCCGGTCACCGGGCTGCAGCCGGATCGGGTGCAGCGGGTATCGCGCAGGCACGACCAGTCCCAGCGGAAGGGCGGCGGGAAGAACCAGCTCGCTGACCGCCCCGTCACGCAGCAGCAACGGCGGCGGGTGTCCGGCGTTGATGATCGTCCCGACGCCGACGTCCACGTCGAGGTCGAGGAGGAGCCCGGTGACGAAGTCGGCGCCGGGGAACTGATCCACCAGGTGCCGGTTGGCCAACTCGGCCTGCTCCACGATCGTGGACCGCGCGCGGCGGGCGTTGCGCATCGCGGTGCACGACAGGCTGGCCAGCAGAGCAGCCCGCAGCCCATGACCGGCGGCGTCGCTCACCCCCACCGTCAACCGGTGGGCGCTGATCGCGTAGTCGAAGTTGTCGCCACCGATCTCGTATGCGGGCTCCACCATGCCCGCGATGGAGAAGGACGGAAGCTCGAACGCGAGGCTGGGCAGCAGCTCCCACTGGATCTCCGCGGCCAGGCCCAGCTCCTGGCGGCGCCGCAGTATCTCGAACCGGTCGGTGTAGCGGCGCGCCCCGGTCAGCACGTGCCCCAGCACCCGCGTCACGTCCTCGAGGACCGGCGCCACGTCCGGGTCCAGGCTGTCGCCGGACAACGTGACCGCCAGGACCCCGAGCCGCTCGGCACGCACCGACACCGGGAGGTAGACGACCAGCGCAGGTCTTCCCTCGCCCCCCGCCACGGCCCCTGCCTCAGCAGCCTCAGCGGGATGATCGACGATCGCTGTGACCTGGCGCTGCTCGCGGTAGGCCTCTCCCGCGGCGCTGTCGATCAGGTCCTGCGGACGGACGGCCGCTGCGACGGGGCCGTTCGCGACCGGTTCCAGGGTGGCCTCGGCGTAGTCGGCCAGCAGCAGAACGCACGCCCGGGCCGCCAGATGCCTGGTCAGCCAGCTCGAGCAGACGTCCACCAGCTCCGTGGGAGGCGCTTCGTCCAGACTCCGCAGCAACTCCCCGACCCGGGGTCGAGCCGCAGCGGTCCGCTCGGTCATTCACCCACCCTGTCACCAGCAGCGCTGTAGGTGTCGGTCCGGGGTGACCGGCGCGGTGGCGGATCCGGCCCGCCACTGCTGGTTCTCACCCCGACCCGCGGACGAGTTCCGGCAGGTCGGTGGCCGTGCTCGGATCCACGATTCGTCCGTTGTGGAGCAGCTCGTTGATGGTGGTATCGAGTGTACTGGTGAGGACGATGTGCATCCGGTGAGCGGGGATGTCGCCGATGCCGGCGGCGGCGCCGGCGGGTGGGGCGACGAAGTAGTGGACGGGGTCGCCGAACGCGTTGTGCCCGGCACCGGCGATGGTGGCTGTGGATGTCGGTGGTGAGCTGGTGCGCCGGGTGTCGACGGGGCCGGGTGCGGGTGAGTCGGCCGAGATGAACGCGTCGAGCAGTGCGGTCATGTCTGCGGCCTGCCTGTGGATCTGCGTGTCGACCTCGGCGCCCGTGGGCGTTGCGGGCGCCGCCGGGGACGTGCGCTGCCGCCCGTCGACGACGCGCGCGGGAGTTGTCGGCGGGACCAGGAGCGCGACGACGCGCCCGCGGCTCGCGAGCTCCTCGTCGAGGGTGGTGTACCTCCATGGGGCGGTCTCGAACCCGGGAGCGAGGACGACCACGGGCGCCGGTCCGGACGCGGGAGGGGCGTCGCGGCGCGCCCAGGCGGTGACGGCGCCGACGTCCTGGAGCAGCCACCCCGGCCCGACCGTCGGCGGTAACGTGCTCGGCCCCGACCATCCGTCGGGTACGTAGTCGACGCGAGGTGCGCCGTCGGCGGAGCCGGGTTGGGCGGGATACCACGCCCACGCCGCCCGGCGGGGCTCGTCGGCGGTGGGGCTTCCTGCGGCGACGGTGACGATCGCCCGCCCCACCGGGAAGGGCCGCTCGGAGCAGGCGGGGTCAGCGGGCGCGACCGCAGGACTCCCACGACGACCACGTACCCGAGCAGCAGCGCGATGATCGCCACCGCGGCAACAACGACCCGGTACCCCAGCCGCCCTGGCGTCTCGCGTGCCGCGTCCCCGTCACCGCAGCGCTGCGAGGGACTCGACGAGGCGGTCGACGTCCGGCGTGCTGACCAGGATTTCGTGATAGCCCAGCTGCTGCCGGAACCCGTCATCGACGACAAGGCGCAGTGCGGGCACCCAACGGCGGACACTCACGAACCGGCTGGTCCGAGTTCCGATGCCCCAGCGACCCAGCTTGAGGATCCCGGTCACCACCAGCCCAGAGCGTGCTACTCCCGTGGCTGCCGCACGGGTGGGCAGCTCCACCCGCTCTGCTCTGCGCACCTCGCCCAGCGGCACCACGAGCCGGGTCCGCCCCCGCAGAACAGCTTCTCGACGATCGAGAGCGTGACCGTGACCGCGTGCTCGTCGACATGGACAGTTGCCATCTCGTTCCCCCTTCTAGACTGTTCCCACTAACAGTATTGATACCAGATTTGGAAACGGTGGTCCAGGTTGTCTCAGGAAACGTCCCTCGCGGACCTGCTTCACCAGCCGGTGCGGTGGCGCGTGGTCCAGGCCCTGATCGGGCGGTCGCTGACGACGGGGCAGCTCGCCGAGCTGTTGCCCGAGGTCCCCACGACCACGCTGTATCGCCACGTCGGCGTGCTGGTGAAGGCCGGCGTGCTGCTCGTGGTGGAGGAACGCCGGGTCCGGGGCGCGGTCGAACGGACCTACGAGCTCAACACCGCAGCGGCTGACTCCGACAACGCCACCCTCGACCGAGACCGGCTACGAACGATGTTCACCGTCTTCATCGCCGGGCTGGCCGCGGACTTCGACCGTTACCTCGACCGCGACGATCCGGACCCGGTCCGGGATCGGGTCGGTTTCCGGCAGGCCGCGCTCTGGCTGTCCGACGAGGAGTTCGATCAGCTACAGGCGCGCCTGACCGAGGCGTTCGAGCCGTTCCTGGAGTATCGGGATGCGCCGGACAGGATGCGGCGCATCCTGTCCACGACGTTCATCCCCGATCCCTGAACATGCCTGTCAGCGCAGTTCGAGACCGGCCAACCCGCCCTCCGCGCGCCATGTCGCCAGCATGTCGAAGAACGCGGGTGAGCCGGCCCCGTACGGGGCGTTGCGCGCGGCCTGCGGGGACGGCATGCCCTCGTTGTTGTAGTAGCCGGGCGTGCATTCCTCGAGCCACGCCCGGCGCCGCTCGCTGAGGGCCACGATCGTGTCCACCCATTCCGCCTCGGCCGCTGCCGACGCCTCCACTGTGGCCACGCCATGGTCGGCGCAGTGCCGGACGATGTAGGCGATGTGCCTGGCCTGCTCGGCCAGCATGTGCGGGAAGTTCACCGTGAACCCGGTCTGGGTGTTGCTGACGATGAAACAGTTCGGGAAGCCACGGCTGTGCATCCCGTGGAAGGTGGCGGCGCCGTCCTTCCACTTGTCGGTGAGCGTCGTGCCGTCCCGGCCGTGGATCTCGAACCCGGCCCGTCGGGTGTAGCCGGTGCCGACCTCGAAGCCCGTGGCGTAGATCAGGCAGTCGAGCTCGTACTCGCGGCCGTCGACGACCACACCGCGCTCGGTGATCCGCTCGACCCCGCGGCCCGCAGTGTCCACCAGGGTGACGTTCGGCCGGTTGAACGTGTCGAGGTACTCGTCATGGAAGCAGGGCCGCTTGCAGAGCTGGTTGTAGTACGGCTTGAGCGCCGCAGCCGTGGCCGGGTCGCGCACGACCTCGTCGACCCGGGCCCGGATCTGTTCCATCTTGCGGAAGTCGGCGAGCTGAACGATGTCGGCGGGGTTGGCTGGGCCATCGGACGCCGCCCGCCGCGCCCGCGCGACGACGGACAGGTTGCGGATGATGTCGGTCCAGCCGTCGGCGACGAGGTCGTCGTCGGCGTGGCCTCCCGACACGAGCGCGTTGAAGTTCTCCATCCGCTCCCGCTGCCAGCCGGGCTGCAGGCTCTGCGCCCACTCCGCGTCGGTGGGCCGGTTCGCGCGGACGTCGATGGACGAGGGCGTGCGCTGGAAGACGTAGAGGTGCTCCGCAGCCGCGCCGAGGTGCGGCACGCACTGCACCGCGGTGGCGCCGGTGCCGATGATCCCGACGCGCTTTCCGGCGAGTCCGGGCAGGCCGTCCTCGGCACGGCCGGTGTAGGCGTAGTCCCAGCGGCTGGTGTGGAAGCTGTGCCCACCGAACGTCTCGATGCCAGGAACGCCGGGCAGCTTGGGACGGTGCAGCGGACCGCCCGCGGTGATGACGAAACGGGCCCGCATGCGGTCGCCGCGGTCGGTGGAGACGATCCATCGCGCCGTGTCGTCGTCCCAGCGCAGCTCCGTGACCTCGGTCTGCAGACACGCACGTGCGTAGAGGTCGAACTTCTCGGCGATCCTCCGGCCGTAGGCGAGGATCTCCGGGCCCTTCGAGTACTTCTCGACCGGCATGTAGCCGGTCTCCTCGAGCAACGGGAGGTAGATGTAGGACTCGACGTCACAGGCAGCGCCCGGGTACCGGTTCCAGTACCAGGTGCCGCCGACGTCGCCGCCCTTCTCGATCAACCGGACGTCGTCGATGCCTGCCTCGCGGAGCCGGGCGGCCACGAGCAGGCCACCGAAGCCGCCTCCCACGATGACGACCTCGACCTCGTCGGTCAGGGGCTCGCGGGAGAAACCCGGCTCGACATACGGGTCGTCGAGGTAGTGGGCAAGTGCGCCCTCCGGCTCGCGGTACTGGTCGTTGCCGTCGGGCCGCAAGCGGCGGTCGCGCTCGGCGCGGTACCTGGCGCGCAGGGCGTCGGGGTCGAAGTCGAGTTCCGCAACCATCGATTCCCCCCAGTGGTTCTAGAACCGGAAATCACCCTATGTGAGTGCCCGCTCGTGCGTCCATCGCCTCGGCCGGGGAACAACCCTCGAAGCGCTGCGGTTGGCGGCCGAGGAGGCGGTCGCAGGACCGCCCTGGAAGGAGTGGACCGTGCTCGCTCTGCTGGTGGACCACGACGCCCCGGCCGGGCTGCGGCTCGGCGAGGCCGCAGATCCAGTTCCCGCGTCCGACGAGGTGCTCGTCGAGGTGCGCGCGATCTCGCTGAACCACGGCGAGCTGCGCGGCGTCGCCGATCAACCTGCGGGTTACGTGCCGGGGTGGGACGCCGCGGGCGTGGTGCGCACCCCTGCTGCCGACGGCTCCGGGCCGCCCGCGGGCA
>DASYES010000041.1:0-6961 GCA_036498885.1 Pseudonocardia sp. | reverse complement strand
CTGCCTGGTGGCTACGAGCGCTCGGCGTGGTCGGTCGACCGGCTGCACCCCTCGGAGCGCGGGCACCGAATGCTCGCGGCAGGGTTCGCGGGTTTGCTCTCCGCCGCGGGGTTCGCCGTGCCGCATCCGGTCAGCCCGGAGTGCGCCGGCGGGCGTGAGGTGACGGCCATGCAACGGACGGCCTGGCTGGTGGTCAAGGGCGTGCCCTGGCTGGCCCGGCGCGGGCGCGACCTCGCCCCGGTGATCGTGCAGAGCATGGTGGGCGAGGTGGTGCGCCCGCCCGCCACGGTGGTCATCCGCCGCGGCCCGACACCCGATTGCTGATCTGCCCAATGCGCGAATCATTCGGTTGACCCCGCTCGGCCGAGCGCGATCAGAATCACGCACCGGGTGAATGGACGCGCGGTTAGCCTCGAATTCCGTCGGCGTCAGGCGCTGACGACTCGGACATCGTCGGTCGTCGGCAGTCCTCTGTGCGGCCCCGCTCATGAGAAAGGGGCTGTCATGACGTCCCAGGTCGCCACCCCGGCACACGCTCGCACCGGCCACCGATGGGTCACCCTGGCCGTTGTGCTGGCGGGCCAGTTCATGGCGTCGCTGGACACCACCGTCGGCAACGTCGCGGCCCCGGACATCGGCACGGAGCTGCAGGTACCGGCGGGGACGGTCCAGCTCGCGATCGTGGCCTACACCCTGCTCTACGCGAGCCTGCTGATCACCGGGGCCCGCATCGGCGCCGACCGCGGCCGAAAGCGCGTATTCCTCGCAGGGGTGGCCGTCTTCACCGCTGCGTCGGCGGCCGCGGGGGCGGCTCCCTCGGCCGTGGTTCTCGTGGGCGCGCGGGCTGTGCAGGGAATCGGCGCTGCGCTGATGATTCCGCAGATCGTGTCGGTCATCCAGATCAGTTTCACCGGTTCTGCACGCGCCCGGGCATTGTCGGCATTCAGTGCGATGATCTCGATCGGCGGAGCCGTCGGGCTGGCTGCCGGAGGTGGCCTGATCGACATCGACCTCCTGGGGTTGGGCTGGCGGGCGGTGTTTCTCGTGAACGTGCCCATCGGCATCGGGCTCTTCGTCGTGGCCGCGCTGGTGCTGCCCCGCGTGCCGATTGTCGAGCGGCCGCTCGACATTCCCGGTGTGGCGCTGCTGACCTGCGGCGGAATCCTCGTGATCTCGGCGCTGACGCTCGGCACGGAGAGCGGCTGGCCGCCATGGAGCATCGCTGCCGCGGTGGGTGGCGCCGCTCTGCTCGCGGTGTTCGTCGCTCACCAGCGGCGTACCAGCAGCCGGGGCCGGCCGGTGCTGGTGGATCCGGCCCTGTTCACCACCAGAGGCGTCCGTCCGGGCCTGCTCGGGCTACTCCTCGTCGGAACCCCGTACACCGGCATCCTGTTCTGTGTGGCGGCGGACCTCCAGGTCAGGCACGGGAGCTCGGCCGGGGTCGCGGGCTTCGCCCTCCTGCCGCTGGCGATCGGCTTCGGCATCGGCGGGGTGATCCCGTCCCTCGTGCGGCCCGGGCGTCAGCGAGCGCTCCTCATCGGCGGAGTGTTCCTTTCCGGAGCAGCGCTCCTCCTTCTGGCCTGGCTCACCAGGGGGGAGCGCTGGCCCGTGGCAGCCGCTGCGGTGGTGCTCGGCGTGTCCGGCCTGGGCTACGGCATGTCGTTCTCCCCGCTGGTCGCGCTCACCGTGGCGCACGTTCGGCCCGTCAACATCCCCGACGCCAGCGGGATGGCGACGACGGTGATCCAGTTCAGCTTCGTCGTCGGAGTGGCGGTGTTCGGCACCGTCTACCAGGCCACCGGGTACATCGCCACGGCCTTGGTCGTGATGGCGGTCGTGATGTTGGTTGCCCCGGTCATCGCGCGCCTGCACACGTTGCGCGAGGCCGGTTCGCCGGAGTGACCGTCCTGGTCAGGCTGCGCCGCGCAACCGAAGCGGCGCGGCGGGCGCGGTGGGGGAGCCGCGACGAGCATCGCCTCGATATGCCGCCACAGCTGCGCACGGGTGCAGGTGGGGCAGATGAAGCGGTGCGTGGACGTGCGGACTACCGGCGATGGGTCAGAGCGAGCTCAGGAACCGGTCGATCCGTACGAGAGCCTCCTCGAGCTGGGGCAGCGCGGTGGCGTAGGAGCAGCGCACGTGTCCCTCGCCCGACGGTCCGAACACGCTGCCGGGCACCACGGCCACGTGTTCCGTACGCAACAGCTGCTCCGCGAAGGTCTCCGAATCCACGCCGGAGCGGCGGATCGACGGGAACGCGTAGAAGGCGCCCTGTGGCTCGGGGGTGTCGAGGCCGATCTCACGCAGCCCCTTGACGAACACGCGCCGCCGCCGGTCGTAGTCGGCAACCATCGACTGCACCGCGTCGTCCGGCCCGGACAACGCTTCCACGGCCGCGAGCTGGGAGACGTGCGGCGCGCAGAGCATCGTGTACTGGTGCACGCGCACACACAGGTCGGCGATCGGCCGGGGCGCGCAGATCCAGCCCACCCGCCAGCCCGTCATCGCGTGGGCCTTCGAGAACCCCCCGAGCAGCACCGTGCGCTCGCGCGCGCCGGGCACCGTGCCCAGGCAGGTGTGGGCGCCGGTGTAGGTGAGGCGCTCGTAGATCTCGTCGGAGACGATGTAGAGGTCATGCTGCTCGGCGAGCCGGACCAGCGCGTCGAGCGCGCTGCGGGGCTGTACGGCACCGGTGGGGTTGGCGGGGGAGCCGAGGATGATCGCCTTCGTGCGGGGTGTGATCGCCTCGGCGACGGCCTCGGCGTCGACCGCGAAGTCGTCCTCCCAACGGGTCGGCACCCGCACCGGCACGCCTCCGGCGAAGGCGACGCATGGCTCGTACGCGACGTAGCAGGGCTCGGGCACGAGCACCTCGTCGCCCGGGTTGAGCAGCACGCGCAGTGCGAGGTCGAGCCCTTCGGAGACACCGGTGGTGATGAGGCATTCGCCGTCGGGGGAGTAGTCGGCGCCGTAGCGCGCCGCGAGATCGGCGCAGATCAACTCGCGCAGTCGCGGCAGCCCGGCGTTCGACGTGTAGGTGGTGTAGCCGTTCTCCAGCGCGTAGATCCCCGCCTCGCGCACGTGCCACGGCGTCACGAAGTCGGGCTCGCCCACCCCGAGGGAGATCACGTCGTCCATTTCGGAGGCGATGTCGAAGAACCGCCGGATCCCCGACGGGGGACAGGCGGCGATGACGGCGTTGAGCTCCTTCATCAGGGGGTCACCGGGAGCCGATGGTCCTGCTCGGCCGGGGTGAAGGAGTCGCCGTCGCGCTTGTAGGTCTTCAGCACGAAGTAGGTGGCGGTGGCCCGCACGCGGTCGATCGTGGAGAGCTTCTGGGATACGAAGTCCGACACGGCTCGAATGCTGCGGCCGGTGACGGTGCAGCGCAGGTCGTGGCCGCCGGACACGAGGTGGACGCTGCGCACCTCGTCGAAGCGGGCGATCCGGGCGGCGACGTCGTCGAAGCCGACGCCGCGGGCGGGTGTGAGTGACACATCGATGAACGCGATGACGATCTCGCTCGTCGGGTCCTCGTCGACGGCGTCCCAGTCGATGACCGCCTTGTAGCGGCGGATCGCGCCGGACGCCTCCCATTCCGCGATCGCCGTGCTCACCTCGGCCACGGGCAGGCCGGTCATGGTCGCGATGGTGTCATGGGAGAGCTGGGCGTCACGCTCCAGCAGTTCGAGGATTTGCCGCACGACTCGACATTACGTCGCAACTGTCGGTGCTCGCGCCATGCGGTGGCCAGCCGGTACACGGCAGTGTGCAGTACCGGGGCCGGGTTCGACGCGAAGCAGAGGCGTGCCGCCTCGTCGAGCGGCCGGTTCACGGCGAAAGCGTCGCCCGGCACGAACCCGACGCCGTTGCGGAGGGCGTGGGGAAGCAGCTCGGCCGCGCGCGTCCCGTCGGTGAACTCCAGCCAGCAGAACATGCCTCCTGTCGGGACGGAGCAGGTGACGGTGTCTCCGAACGCCTCGCGGACGGCCTCCGTGAGCGCGCCGGCCCGGTCGCGCAGCGCGGCACGAAGCACGCCCAGGTGCTCCTCGAGCCAGGGCACGTCGGACAGCAGGTCTGCGGCGACGGCCTGTGCGAGCGTGGAGCCGCAGAGGTCGCTGCACTGTTTGAGCCGCTCCACCGCGGTCAACAGCGGCGCGGGCCCGGTCAACCAGCCGACCCGCAGAGCAGGCGCGAGGATCTTCGACACACTCCCCAGACGAACGACGCGATCGCCGTGGGCGGCCACCGGCACCGGCGGTGGGCCGTCGAAGGAGAGCAGACCGTAAGGGTCGTCCTCCACCACGAGGAAGCCGTACCGATCGGCGAGTGCGGCCAGCAGGGCGCGTCGCCGGTCGTCGAGCGTCGCCCCACGCGGGTTGTGGAAGCTGCTGACGGTGTGGACGAGCCGGGGACGCAGGCCTCCGGCCAGCAGGTCGGCGAGCCCGTCGACGTCCATGCCATCGGCGTCGACGGGCACCGCGATCAGCGCCGCGCCTGCGGCTTGGAACACCTGGAGTGCGCCGACGTACACCGGGTCCTCGACCACCACCACGTCGCCTGGGTCGATCATCGTGCGGGCGACGAGGTCGAGGGCCTGCTGCGAGCCGGTGGTCACCACCACCTCGGTGGCGGCGAGGGCCCGCCCGAGCCGGGCGCCCTCGGTCGCCGCGAGGACCTCCCGCAGCCGTCGTAGCCCGATGGTCTCGCCGTACTGGAGGTTCGCCGGGTCCTCGGCCGCGGTCGCGAGTGCGATGGCGATCCGTTGCCGGGGCAGCAGCTCGGTGCCGGGAAGGCCGCCTGCGAGGGAGATGACGTCCTCGCGAGCAGTGAGGGCGAGCAGGTCTCGGATGGCCGAACCGCGCACGTCGCGCAGCCGGCGGGAGAGATGGACGGTCATGGAGCTCTCGCCTTCGGGCGTCGATGCGGGGACGTTCTTGTCGTCCTGGATCGACAGGGCGAGGCGGGTGGTGGACCCCGGTTGCGGGTCCAGCCATGACCAGCTTGCCTGAGTTTCCTGCGATTCGGAACTAAATTCCTGGTATTTGGGATATGAGCCGGACGATCGCCGTGAAGCCGTCGGGATACGGTCGAACGCATGCTGCTGTGGATCAACGGCCCGTTCGGCGGTGGCAAGACCCAAACCGCGTACGAGCTGCGCCGTCGGCTGCCGGGCAGCATCGTGTGCGATCCCGAGCACGTCGGTTTCGGGCTGCACCGCACGATGCCGCCCGTGCTGCGCGGCGACTTCCAGGATCTCTCCGCCTGGCGCCAGGGCGTGCGCGAGGTGCTCGACATCGTGCTCCGCAAGCACGACGGCCCGGTCATCGCGCCGATGACCCTCGTGCACCCGCTCTACTTCGCCGAAATCGTCGGGCGGCTGCGTGAGGACGGCCACGAGGTGCGCCATTTCGCGCTGCTCGCTGAGCGCGGCACCGTGCTGAACCGCCTGCGAGAGCGGGGGTTCGGCCGCGGGCTGAAGCGCGAGAGCTTCGCGGTGCGGCGGCTCGACGACTGTCTGGAGCGGCTCCGAGAGCCGGAGTTCGCGGAGCACATCCGCACCGACCACCTCCCGATCCCGCATGTCGCCGAGCACATCGCGCGTTCCGTGGGGCTGTCGATCAGACCGAACACCGACAGCCAGTTGCGCGGGCGGCTCCGTCGGTACGCCACGGGATTGCGGCACATCCGCTTCGACTGATGGCGGCCGGGTGCTCCCGGTTCCGCTGTTCGCTGCGTGGGCCCGGCTCAGCGGTCGAGACGCTCGCGCAGGTCGGCGAGGGTGTCGTGAGCGGGCGGCGCGGCGATCTGCAGCGCGGTATGGCCGACCCCGGCGGTCCATCACCCGGACCGGGTGCAGCGCTGCCGCCTCCGCGCCGGTCGCCGACCGGACCAGATCGTCCGCGACCAATGCCCTCACCGTCGGGCAGTGCGATGCCGAGCTCACACGACCTGATGACGAACGGGACCGGCGTCGATCGACATCGGTCGGCGACGGATGAGCGGGGCGCGGTCGACGGTGACTCGGTTCCCGGCGACGTCGAGGTCGGCAGTCCCGGTGTGCTCGCCGGAGAGCCCAGGACAGCGGCCCGGGCGACATCACGAGGACTCCTTCCGCCGAGCTCGAGCCGGCGCCCTTCGTCGGCGGGCAGCGCTTCCCACTCTTCGAGCGTGAGCAGGTGGTTCGGCCACGACAGGGCCATCGCCCTCTCCTTCCGACCGCGGCATGTTCCACGCTGCACCGACAACTCGGGCGGATTGCGAACTTGTCGTACCGGGATGGCAGGGTGGAAGCGATGAGCGCGGAATTAAGCGGAGGGGCGGAGGGTCTCTTCGAGCTGCACGAGCCAGAGCCGGCGATCCCCACGGAGGACGTCGGCGGCGATCCGGCACGCACCACCGCGCCGCTGGCCGTCCGGATGCGCCCCCGCTCGCTCGACGAGGTGGTCGGCCAGGCCCACCTGCTGCGCCCGGGCGCCCCGTTGCGGCGGCTCGTCGAGGGCGGCGCCGCGGCGTCCGTGCTGCTCTACGGCCCACCCGGCACCGGCAAGACCACCATCGCGCGGCTGCTGGCCGGCGTGGGCAGCCGACATTTCATCGCGCTCTCGGCGCTCTCGTCGGGGGTCAAGGAGCTGCGTGCCGTGATCGACGACGCCCGCAGGCGCCGCGACCGGCTCGACCAGCAGACGGTGCTGTTCATCGACGAGGTGCACCGCTTCTCCAAGACCCAGCAGGACGCGCTGCTCGGTGCCGTGGAGGACCGACTGGTGCTGCTCGTCGCCGCCACCACGGAGAACCCGTCGTTCTCGGTGGTGTCCCCGCTGCTCTCCCGCTCGCTGGTGCTGCAGCTGCAGTCGCTCACCGAGGACGACGTGCGGTCGCTCCTGCGCCGGGCCGTCGCCGACCCGCGCGGGCTCGGCGGCGCCCTCGAGCTCACGTCCGACGCCGAGAACGCGCTGGT